>JAOZRQ010000212.1 GCA_029940115.1 Desulfobacterales bacterium | reverse complement strand
TTGTGGGTTTGTGGGTTTGTGGGTTTGTGGGTTTGTGGGTTTGTGGGTTTGTGAGCTTGTGAGCTTGTGAGCTTGTGAGCTTGTGAGCTTGTGAGCTTGTGAGCTTGTGTGTTTGTGAGTTTGTGTGTTTGTGTGTTTGTGGGTTTGTGGGTTTGTGGGTTTGTGGGTTTGTGGGTTTGTGGGTTTGTGGGTTGGTGGGTTTGTGGGTTTGTGGGTTTGTGGGTTGGTGGGTTGGTGGGTTCCCCTTGAGGAGTGCCTGCATGGGCAGATTATTTATTGGAAAATCCCTGAGGGGCTCTCATCCTCGCCTCTCACCCTCTTTGGGCCTTTGCGCCTTGTGTGAGGCATAAGATGCCATCCTTCATTCTCTCGGCGGTTCAGCACCGCCTGAAGGCGGAACTACAAACTATGGAGAATCAAATCATTCAAGCCGACAAAAAACTGAGGAAGCAGGTTTTGGTCGGGATATGCATCTTCATCTTGGTCAGCGGGCTTCTCATCCATATGATGCTCGCGTATCTTCAGGAATGCAAATCGTTGGCAGAGACGGATGCGGTGATGGCGATCAGCAACATCAGTCACCTTGTCACAATCATCACCATTGCCAACGCATTTGTCTCCTCGGTGTTTGCCCTGTATGTATTCTCTGTCGCGACAAAAGTTCTCAAATCGGGCCGATTCCCGCCAGAAGGCATGAAGGTGATCAAAGATACGAGGCTTCTGACTGGCAGGAAGGCAAAGAGAATGGCAATGGGGCATATCCTCATCGGGATCGTTCTCTTGTCCACAAACGCGCTGATGGGATATCTTCATCTGATTCTTGACACGTTGGCAAAATAAGTTCAGTTTGTAAGTACCCGGCCAAAAGTTTCCCGGGATTTTTCTTGGGAGGACAACTCCCACAAACCGCGGATGAACGCGGATGAGTCCGCCGTCTGCGTCCATCTGCGGCTCGCAATGGGAAGGTTGTCCCTCATATGCAGACACCTGAAAACATAATATGGCCAAGTACTTAGTTCCGCCTTCAGGCGGTGCGAAACCGCCTGAAGGCGGAACTGCAAACTTGGAAATGACCCCTTCCAAAGGCGGTCCGGATTTGGCAATCCGAGCATGAGAAGGGAGGCTCAATCTTCAATTTTCAATTCCAAAATGGTCATCCTCAAAAATTTCACAAAATATTTTCATCAAGGGAGCGTCAACGAGGTGCTGGCCCTGAACCGGGTCAGTCTCGAGGTGGGCCAGGGGGATTTTGTCACCGTCATCGGCTCAAACGGTGCGGGCAAATCCACCCTTCTGAACGGTCTGGCCGGCACCTTCTTTCCCGACCAGGGGAGCCTGACGCTGAACGAGACGGATATCAGCTCCTGGCCAGAACACCGGCGGGCCAAATTCATCGGCCGGGTGTTCCAGAATCCCCTGCTTGGGACCTGTGCCTCACTGAGCATTGAGCAGAACATGGCCTTGGCCGCGAAAAGAGGGCGGACGCGAGGGCTGGGGATCGGGGTGAGGGCCAGGAACAGAGCCGTTTTCATTGAGGAGTTGAAGAAGCTGGATCTGGGATTGGAGGACCGTTTCAAGGTCGGGGTCGGTCTGCTCTCAGGCGGACAGCGGCAGGCCCTGACTATGCTCATGGCCACGATGGTCCGGCCCGAACTCCTACTCTTGGACGAGCATACCGCGGCCCTGGATCCCAAGACAGCCCAGCAGATTCTGGGTATCACCCAAGATATTGTCGATCGCCAGTCGCTGACCACCCTCATGGTCACTCACAACATGAACCAAGCGTTGAAACTTGGAAACCGCCTGATCATGCTTCACAGGGGAGAGATCATCTTGGATATCCGGGATGAGGAGAAGCGGAAACTCAGAGTGGATGATTTGGTGGCGCGATTCTATGAGGTTCAGGGAGAGGCGTTCACTTCGGATAGGATGTTGCTGGCCTGATCCGAGGACCAATCATGACACCAATATAGAGGCCAGTGGGGCCGACATGTTTGTAGCTCCCCCACAACCCAAGACCATCCTTACATTTATGGGTTTACATTTTTTTTGAGCTGAAAAGTTTGTAGTTCCGCCTTCAGGCGGTGTCACACCGCCTGAAGGCGGAACTACAAACTGAGTTTTTTTGTGATTTTGGAAAAAAATACCGCGCGGGGAATTGACTTTTCAGATTATGGATTTAATTTGTGTATGAAACGGCCATAAGTGTAAACGTAATCTTGCTCTGGCTCTTAATCAAGTGGACACGAGCGAGATGAAGTAAGCGCAAGAGTCCTGGGTTTAACACTTATGGTGAGGCGGCATATCTTCTCACGTTTGGATTGACCCATTCTGAGGATCCCCAAATTTGTCAATCCGCTGGGCAAGTTGCAGGTCTTTCTTAGTGCATGATTCCAGAAATGATGTCCGGATTCCTTTATAAGCTTAACCCGGACATCTGTGTACAGGACAAAAAGTCGCGAAGGGCGGGAAACCCGGCTTTTTCCCAAACAGGCGGAATCCCCAACTGCGAGAAAAAGCCGGGTTTCCCTCCTCAATCATTTTTTTGTCCTGTACACAGCCCGGACAGTATTTCTGGAACTGAGCACTTAGGCAGCCTTTGGATTTCGGCTGGCAAAGTGTAAACGGATCAATGGAAGAATGCCCAAATCTTTTTAAAATTTCAAACTCAAGCATCAAGTTTTCTTTGCCGCTTTTTATCGAAGACGGGACCAAAAACTTGGTCATCGAGTGGAAGGGAAAAGGTGAAAGGATTATAAACATCGTTTTAGCCTCGATTGTCATGATGGCGGAGCCATCAAAAGTTACTGCCAAAAGGAGGTCCATTGACATACCGGATTGGATTCACGACTTTCCGAAAAAGCCTGATGAGACGGTCAAGGACATCGTCAGCAGAACGCTCAAGGAGAAATACCCTGCCGATGCTCATAGAGCAACTCGGAGAGGGCCTGGATCAGAGTATGGCAAGATAAAAAAATGCTTTGAGAGGAGAGACGGCTTCTGACTGTCATCAAACAGTTGGAAGGCTTTTTCTGTCCTGCCCATGCCGGTTGCCCTTTTTCGGCAGGGCAGGGACAGGGGAAAATTTGCCGATTTCAGATCTGCTGAATTTTCCCTTCAGCAGATTACCACACCTTGCCATACCTTACTGATATGGCAACTGAAAAGAAAAATACGCTGTGAGGTTTATCATGAACGAATCTTTGTCTGAGGATAGCATGAAGATGTATCCTTATGCATACATCCACCAAGGTAAGAGAACAATACTTGTCTGGCAGACAAACGGAAAGGACACCTTCAGGCTTGACCCAGAGGGACGCCTGATTTCCGCCCCGACAGTTGAGGAACTGAAACATCAGATCGGAGAGGATGCCCGGAGAGTGGCATGGGCAGAGGGGGCTGAAATCAATTTTGACAGATTCTGGGTGTCATTGAGAAATATGAGACCTGTCAGATCATCTTCTGAACAGACCTGCCATCTCCTGTTGAACGGGTGGAATTTTCTGGAGGATTTGGGCCGGACATTCAGATCTGACAAGGAACTGGAAGGACTTCGCTCCCCGCTGTTGAGCAAGGCTTATGAGAAGCTCTTTTATGGAAACAACCTCCCTTCGATGACACCCAAGGGACATTCATATCACCCCCTTTGGACAGCCGAAGATATGCAGGCATTCCGCACCGAATTCAGAAAGGTGTGGCAGGTGTTCAGAGAAAAGGGAATTTTTCAAGGCACACCCTCTGGTAGGGGCGTAAAGATGCCACTTTCCACATAATTCCTAAGGATTCATATGCGCTCGGCATGGATATCGGTTCGGTCTCCGTTGTGGAGATCACGCGTGAAAAGGAACTCCTCACGCCCAACAGGAGGGGCGATAGGCAAAGGCTGTGCCATCTTCTCACCCCGAAAGAAATGAGGTTGGGGCGAGGGGCGATAGGCAAAGACTGTGCCTCTCACCCCGAAAGGAATGAGCTTGGGGTGAGGGCGATAGGCAAAGACTGTGCCTCTCACCTCTCACCCCGAAAGGAATGAGCTTGGGGTGAGGGCGATAGGCAAAGACTGTGCCTCTCACCTCTCACTCCGAAAGGGATGAGCTTGGGACGAGGGGCGATAGGCAAAGACTGTGCCACTCACTCTCACCTACTCGCCCCGAAAGGAATGAGCATGCCGACTTATGAATATGAGCATTTGGATGACCCCTGCGTCAGGGGGAAGGTCTTTGAGGCGAGGCAGTCCATGGATGCCCCCCCTCTGGCGACATGCCCCACATGCAAAGGCATGGTGAAGAAGGTGATCTCCTGCTTCAGTATCAGCAACCCCAAAACCAACAGCGATCTGAAGGACCTTGGGTTCACCAAGCTGGTCAAACGGGATGAAGGGGTTTACGAAAACGTGACCCAGCGAGAGGGGGAGAGCCGCTATATGATCCGGGGAAAACCAGAGACTGTCCCGGATGTCAAGCGGATTATATCGGATTAGAAGGTATTTGAAAACTCCCCCTGTGAGCCCCGCAATGGCGCGGGTTTCCGGGAGATGGCCATCTCCGGCTTGTCCAATCATCTCAGGATGATGGCCCGCTCATGAAGGTGTTTGAAAGCACCTTAGGAACCATGACCAAAACAACATCCCGGCCCACGCCCGTTTCGGATTGGCAAATCCGAGACGTCTGCCGGATTTGGCAATCCGGCAGGAGCTGGAAATGGGGAAGTCATTTGGTCACGGTTCCTTAGTTAGGTCAAGGATCAGAGGTGCTCCTGACCCTCTGATTATCACGCTTTTCGGGGAGGCCGTTCACGGGCTCCCTAAACCCCTAGCCCTCAGGAATCCAACCATGCCAATCAGCATCAGGAAAATAGGGGTCATCGGGCGCACCTATCGTCACCTGAACCGCTACAGACAGATACTCACCATCCTGTTCAAGTATGGCTTCGGCGATCTTGTCGAGCGCCTCGACATTGAGCAGTATATTGAAGTGGGGCTTCAGATGATCTCCAAGCGAAAGCCCCCGGCCCAGCCTGTGGAGAAGTTGAACAGCGCGGAGCGGATCCGGATGGCCATAGAAGAGCTGGGTCCCACATACGTCAAGCTGGGTCAGATGCTCTCCACCCGTTCCGACATGATCCCGCCGGATTTCATGGAGGAGCTGTATCAGCTTCAGGATCGTGTCCCTCCCCGGCCCTTCCACGAGGTGAAGAATACTGTTGAGGAGGAATTTGGCCAGTCCATGGCGTCACTGTTTGAGGATTTCAGCGAATCCCCCATCGCCTCCGCGTCCATCGGACAGGTCCACAAGGCACACATCAGGGATGGGGAGGTGGTCGCGGTGAAGGTCCAGCGTCCCGGGATGAAGAAAGTCATCAAGGTGGATCTGGAGATACTGCTCCATCTGGCGACACTCGCGGAGCGCCATATTGAGGAGATGGCCCTGTATCGTCCCGTGAAGATCGTTGAGGAGTTTGCCAGGGGGCTTGAGAAGGAGGTGGACTACACCATTGAGGCCGCGAACATGGAGCGGTTTGCCCGACAGTTTCTGGACGAGCCCGCGGTCTATGTGCCGAAAGTCTTTCGGGAGATCAGCACGGAGCGGATCCTGACCATGGAATTCATGGAGGGGATCAAAATCACCGAAGTTGCGACATTGGAGGCGAGGGGAATGGATCGGAAGCTGATCAACATCCGGGGGGCCAAGTTCTTTCTCAGACAGGTCTTTGAACACGGATTCTTCCACGGCGATCCCCATCCGGGGAACATCTGTGTCCTGCCGGGCAACATCATCTGCCTGTTCGACTTTGGGATGGTCGGTTCGGTGGACCGGCATACCCGTGAGGACTTCGTGGATATGCTGGAGAGCATGGTGCTCCGGAATGAGCTGCGTGCGGCCCAGATGCTCCTGAAACTGACGAGCTGGGATGATGAGCCGGATATCCGGGCCCTTGAGCGGGATATGGCCGACTTCATGGGAATTCATCTTCACAAGCCTGTCAAGGATATCAAGATCGGCAGGATGCTCCAGAATCTGATGGAACTGACAACCCGTCATGGCCTGCGGATCCAGCCGGACACATTTTTCATGATGAAGGCATTCGGCACGATTGAGGGGATCGCACTCCAGCTCGATCCTGATTTTGACATGGTCACGGAGGTCACACCATTCATTGAGCGGGTCAAGCTCGCGAGGATATCCCCCGAGCGCCTCTCTGACAGCATGACCCGAATATTGCTGGATCTGATGCAGTTCATGCGGCGGTTCCCCAAGGATCTCCTCGATATCACCCGCCTGATCCGCAAGCAGAGACTGACCCTCAGGCTCGACCATCAGGGTCTTGAATCCATCTTGGCCACTCATGATGAGGTCAGCAACAAGATATCCTTTTCCATCATCATCGCCGCGCTGATCATCGGATCCGCCCTGATTGTGGTGGCCCGGATCCCGCCACTGATCTATGGCATATCCTTCATTGGAATCATCATGTTCTTCGGTGCCGCGGTCCTTGGCATATGGCTGGTGGTGGTGATTCTGAGAAAAGGGGTCAGGAGGTAGCTGTAAGTTGTAAGCTGCAAGCAACAGGCGACTTACATGGGAAGTTGTAGGGGTTCTACCCCACCAATTTCAGGGAACTAATAGGCGAGGGGATCTCTCTGACAGAATCAGGAGACCGAAAACTTTTTTGAGATTCAGCGTTCCCTTGCCCCTACCTCCGCCCCGTTGCCTGCCTACGGGAGCAGTTTGTGCCCACATGCATGCCCATGGACGACATGTCCATGCTTGCGGGAACGGGCAGGGCGGAGGCAAGGCTGAGAATCTCAAACAAGGAATGATTTGTATGGCATATAGTGATTTCACATTGAAAAAAGTCAAAAAAGCCTTTGACTTGCATGAACAAGCGGTGCCTTTGTTTCCGCACGAAGGCACACTTGAGGCCAGCCAATGGTTGCAAGACACCTTGGCGATGAGTGTCAAGCTCGCCTTGTCCTCCTCAAGCGAAAAGGCACGATCCGAATTCATTGTGGCACCGATATTGCTTGAGGTCGAACACCGCAACAAGGACGAGCTTGCCCTGTTTTCCGGCGAGCGATTGGATGTGGATGAACAGAAAGGATTGAAAGGCGAATGTGACTTCATCCTGTCAAAAGGTCCCCTGTCGTCAACGATCCAGGCCCCCATCCTCGCGTTGGTTGAGGCGAAAAAAAATGACATCAAGGGAGGATTGGGGCAATGTGTCGCCCAAATGATTGGGGCGACACGCTTCAATCAGGAGGAGGGAAATGACATTGACAGCGTGTATGGATGTGTGACGACAGGTGAGGATTGGCAGTTTGTCAAATTGGAGGGGCAGGTCATCCTGATGGACGTGACCCGGTGTTATTTGAATGAACTCCGGCGAGTGTTGTGGATATTTCAGTCCATCATCGATGGGTACAAAACAAAGACGAGGGGCGAGGGGCGAGGGGCAAGCGGCGATAGGAATGCAAGACACCCTTGCGATAAAGGCGACACACGTCAGCAGCAATAATCTCTATCTAATTGACAAGAACGGAGTCGTAACATTTGAGGAGCAGAGTCAGTAGCATGATGATCAAAGAATTTTTGAAGATGGCATTTGCAATCGTGCTTCTACAGGGGGTTGCATGGGCGGGTGACAGCAACTGGGAGGGTCTGCTCTGGAATCAGGATGATTGGCATGTGGGATCCGGAAGCATCTCCGGCAGGGTGACGACCTCTCTGGCAGGTTATGATAATCTCAGTGTCATCAATGCCCGGATCAGGCTGGACGGAACAGACCATGTCACCTCAACCGATGTGAACGGATTTTTTGTGCTGGAAGATGTTCCGGAAGGCACATATGTGCTGACTGTCCGCTCTCCAAGTTTCGAGACGGCAAATCGGGAAGTTGCCATGTCAAAAGGGGAACCCCTGCAACTGAACGAATTGTCAATGACGATTCCGACATGTCTTGGCGTGTGGGATGGAAATAGTGACAACAGGCTTGATTTGGCAGATATCATCTATGCGCTTCAACTATTGTCGGGAATGGGAATTGAAAACTGACTCACCCAACAAAACCGTATGGCCAGAGAGACAACTCATGAATCATTTACTCGAAGTCAAAGACCTTGAAGTGAAATTCGCACTGAGATTCGGTGAGCTGACCGCGATCAACGGCGTCAGTTTCACGCTGGACAAAGGGGAACGGCTCGGCTTGGTGGGGGAGAGCGGCGCGGGAAAGTCGGTGACCGGCTTCGCCATCATCAAACTGGTGAGCAAGCCAGGCTACATTTCCGGGGGACAGATATTCTTTGACGGGACAGAGATGAGTCGTCTTCCGGATGAGGTCATGCGGGATATCCGGGGCAATCGGATCAGCATGATCTTTCAGGACCCCATGATGACGCTGAATCCGGTTCTGACTGTCGGCACACAGATGACCGAAACCCTTCTGACACATCGGAAGATCACGAAAAAGGAGGCTGAGGAGATCGCTCTGGAGAAGTTGCGGAAGGTTCACATTCCCTCCCCGGAGCGGCGTCTGAAGCAATATCCGCATGAATTCTCCGGGGGGATGCGCCAGCGGATTGTCATAGCGATCGCGTTGCTCACGGACCCCGCGCTGATCATCGCGGATGAGCCGACCACCGCGCTGGATGTGACCATCCAGGCGGAGATCATGGACCTGCTCCTTGAACTCTGCGAATCCGAACATATGGGGCTGATCCTGATCACCCATGACCTCTCGGTGGTCTCTCAGGTTACGGAGAAGATCGCGGTGATGTACGCGGGGAAAATCGTGGAGACCGGACTGACCCCCGCCATCATCAGCGCCCCCCAGCATCCGTACACCCAGGGACTCATCAAGGCGCTTCCCGGAAGCCGGAATCAGGGAAACCGTCTGAACCAGATCCCCGGGATGATGCCGAGCCTCACCAGCATTCCCCCGGGTTGTGCATTCCATCCCCGGTGCGACATCCGAGGGACCGACTGCGACATGCAAGTCCCCGCACTCGTGGAGAAAGAGGATCACAACCGGATGGTCGCATGTCACAAGGTCAGGTGAGACAGTTGCTGATCATAACGGAACCCGTGAACTTGAACTTGAACTTATGCTTGAACTTGAACTTATACTTGAACTTGAAGTTGCCCGTAATTGAATGTTCACGTTCACGTTTACGTTCAAGTTCACGTTCACGTTCAAGTTCACGTTCAAGTTCAAGTTCACGTTCAAGTTCAAGTTCACGGACAACAACCGACGGACAACAGACAAATGACTAACGGATTGTTAAGCATCAAAAATCTTGTGAAGCATTTTGATATCTCTGGCGGATTTCTGGATCAGCTTTTCATTGAGAAGGGAAAGGTGGTTCGGAAGCAGACCACCGTGAAGGCGGTGAACAATGTCAGTTTCACGATTCTGGCCGGAGAGACCTTCAGCGTGGTGGGAGAGAGCGGCTGTGGCAAGTCAACCTTGGCGAGAACGGTCATGGGGCTTTATCCGCCTCAGAGCGGGGAGATTCGCTATCGGGATGAGCGAATTGATGACCTCACGCCCCAACAGATGCTCCCCTATCGTTCCAAAATGCAGATGATATTTCAGGATCCCTACGCGTCCCTGAACCCCCGCATGACGGTGCGGCAAGCCTTGGAAGAGCCGGTGGTCTTTCACAACAGAAACATCCCCCGAACAGCCGTCAAGGAGAAAGTGGCGCAGGTCATGGCCCAGGTGGGGCTGGATCCCGCATGGATGGGACGCTACCCCCATGAGTTCTCCGGGGGCCAGCGTCAGCGTATCAGCATCGCCCGCGCCTTGGCGGTGGACCCGGAGTTCATCGTGGCGGATGAGCCGATCTCCGCGCTGGATGTCTCAATTCAGGCGCAGATCCTCAACCTGATGATGGATGCCCAAGATGAGCGGGGGCTGACCTATATGTTCATCACCCATGACCTGTCGGTGGTGGAGCATGTCAGCACACGGGTGGCGGTGATGTATCTCGGAACCCTGTGTGAACTGGCACCGGCGGCAGAGCTGTTTGAATCGCCCCGCCATCCTTACACCCGTGCGCTTCTCAGCGCGATCCCGAATCTCGGGGAGAAGAAGCCGCACATCAAACTGCTGGGGGAAATCCCCACGCCGATCCATCTGCCCCCGGGATGCGTGTTTCACGGGCGATGCATCCATGCCAATGACCGATGCAGGGCGGAAATCCCCGAACTGAAGCCGGTGGCATCCGGGACCCACATCGCTTGCCATGGGGCAGAGGAAGGGCGGTTGTGAAGGAGTGAACCGAGTTGTTTCCCGTTGCTCCCGGCGGATTGCCAAATCCGCCGGCAAAGGGTTCGGATTTGGCAATCCGAATCGAGCGTCAGTGGGTTCGGATTTGGCAATCCGAACCGAGCGTCAGGGGTGAGTGTCGGGGGTGAACCGAGTGTTTCCCGTTGCTCCCGGCGGATTGCCAAATCCGCCGGCAAAGGGTTCGGATTTGGCAATCCGAACCGAGCGTCAGGGGTGAGTGGGTTCGGATTTG
>JAOZRQ010000211.1 GCA_029940115.1 Desulfobacterales bacterium | reverse complement strand
AGAGCCAGTCAGAGCTTGCTCTGTGCGTGTCCGCAAGACCGGCCGGCACACACAGAGCAAGCTCTGCACTCCCATAATGTTTGTCCGTTCGGAGTGTCCGCAAAACCGGCCAGCACGCACAGAGCAAGCTCTGCACTCCCAACCCTGTCGGCAGATCGCCGGATCTCACTCAAGCTCCACCCCCGGAACCCGGCACAGGGAGAGCAGCATCCGGGTCAGCGCCCCCCTCACAGACCCGGGGCGGTTCCGGGACGGGGGCGGGTCGGCGGAATCTCGGTCCGATTCGGGGAACGACGCGGAGTCCTCGTCGGAGCCGGCGGGCGGCTCCCCTCCGGACGGGTCGTCGGGCGGTCCGTCGGAATCGGAGTCATGGGCGGCGGGCATGCGCCCATGTCTCTCCAAGGTGCGTGCCTTGAATGCCTCGGGTCCTCCCCAAGAACTTGAATCCCGCATTTGCCGACATGGTTTCATTTTTTTACAAGCACAGCGATTCAAATCCTGCATTCGCAATCCAAGCGATCCAAGCTCGAAAAGGACTGTGTTTTGTTGAACATCGTGATCTCGCTTACAAGAGTTTCGTAACATTTGTCACAACTGTAGGGGATTCTTCCTTTGGACAGCCCTTCGTCATCCAGTCCGACGTAAACATCACCCTTGCTGTGGATACGCCTCATAACCTCAACAACATTCCACAGGTTCATCAGTTCATACTCGTTTTTGTCAAACATATCTTCCAATGCCGTATCTGCACACACGAACACAGGCTCCAGTCCGACTCTTGCATTGACGCCATGTTTCCGGGCAAGGTCAAAAACATACAAAGCACTGCTTACAACGTCCTCGATGGCCTGTCTTTCGGAAAGTCCGGGGGGTTTGAGAAGCAGGTAAACGAACAGATCGCACTCTGCCCTGCTCATTTCGACAACTGCCCGAACAAAGCCCTTTTCCGGAAGATTTTTACGGATGAGAACATTGCGGACATGATCATCAGCACTTTCCAGACCTATTCCGACTTCCATTGTTTTGCCGCCCATCCATTGCCGGCATTGTTCCAATCTCTCAAGGCTTATATACTCTGCCCTTGATTCTATAAACACCCTTTCCACCTCTCGCAATTCAGAAATTTTCTCCAGCAGATTCCGTCTCACCCTCAAACTGATCTCATTGTCGTTCAGAAACGATCCCCCGTTATATATCTCAATTGCCTGGATATCAGCAAGGTCAGATATCTGCAATGTCTGCTCAAATTGATCTATAATCTGTCTGTCGCTGATACTTTCATCAGCATACTTCATAAAACCGCACATCGAACACCCGCCTTTGGTTCTGGCGTATTCGCATCCTTTTGTGGCCAGACCTATTGTCAGGCTGTTGAGAATCCTTCCTCTGATGTTCAGTGAATGGGCAATGCTGTACAATCCCATATCCTCGTCCCCTTTTAAATTTTTAGACTTCCAGAGTTTTCAAGATCAATCATATCTCGATCAAGACTGATCCTGCGGCATATTTTATTGATGGCATCATCAAAATCGCTGATATGAAATACAGTGCTGACTCCGTGACCCAATGAGTCCAGATCAGGCGGATAACCATTTTCCAAAAATCGAAAGTCTGGTTTCAAAGGCCACCGGGAAACCATCAGTCCTATAAACGGGTCAAGTGGGATACCATCTTCGTCGGTCAATTCCAGGTATTCCCGGGGTGAATTTCCAGTACGCCTGAAATATTCGGCATATCCGGGCATTGCCACACAAGCAAAGACAGTGTCACGCCCTGAATTGCGCAGCATGGACAGAAGATTCAGGGTCATCAGGCCGACTTTCACTTTTACCCGCTTACTGATGCCGCCGGCCACTATATAAACATATCTACCTTCCGGATCGAATGTGGCATGCAGTCTCCCGTTGTCGGTTGCCTCGGCCCAACTCCCATAGCTGCTGGGATCCACTGATGTGGGTTGCAACACCTGCCATCCAAGCACCTCACCGGCTCGTTCCAACACCCAGAACCAGGGGATGTCACCGGCATTAAGCAGTTTGATTCGCCCGGCAATCTGGTCGGATGAGGCAACAGCCTCCCCTCCGATCCAGCCGTATTCCTCCTCTTCGAGTCTGCTTAGGGCAGGCACATCCTCCATTGAAGCAGGTCTGACAGTCCAGGAAAGAAAACGCAATGGAGTCTCAGGAGGGCTCATGCATGCCTCCTCAAGCATAGATTCGAAATTTTCTGCCTTCTGATTTTGTTCTGATTCTGATGATTGCCCTGTTTCAGAATTTTGCAAATCTGTCCGAGAATTTATTTGATCCAGAAGATAAGCGGATAGTTTTTCAATAGTGGGGTGGTCGAAAACCACCCCAATCGGCAAATTCAGTCCGGTGGAAAGCAGCTTGTTGCGAAGTTCAACCGCCATCAGGGACCTGAGTCCCAGGATCACCTTGATCAGTGCGGCCATGCCCGAAGCCATTTCCAAATGCCCGACACATGGTTTCAGGGAGCTGATGCACGGAGCCTTGCAAGAGGAATCCGAATCCTTGTACACCTCTTTCAAAGCCTCGATTTCAATAGCATCTCCAATAGGTGAACCAACGCCGTGCGCCTCAATGTATGAGACTGTCTCTGAATCAATTCCGGAAGCCTTACATGCCTGAAGCATCGAAGCTCTCATTCCCGCCTTGTTGGGCGCAGTGACTGACATTCCCTTTCCGCCATGGCAAACTCCGCTTCCTCTGATGAGCGTATAAATCTGATTGCGATCCTCAACAGCTTTCTGCAATGGTTTGAGAATTACTGCTCCTATACCCTCACTTCGGACATAACCGTCAGCATCGGATTGAAAGGATTTGACTTTTCCATTCGGACTAAGAAAACCGGCTGATTCAAGAGCCATGAATCCGGCAGGCGAAAGGAGCAAATTGATGGCTCCAACCACTGCATGTTCGCATTCACCGCAACGTATGGACTGGATTGCACGATGCAATGCGACAATCGACGATGAACAGGCAGTGTCAAAGTACTCACTGGGGCCGGTGAAATTCATGATATGGGATATCCGGTTTGGAATCATGTAAGGTGAGACTGATGTGGCTGCAAACAGATTGCCTGCCTGCAAAGGCTCCATACTTAAATATTCTCTTTGACAGGCGGCAATAAAGACACCCGTTGAAGTTTCCGACAACTCTGCTGGAGGAATACCAGCGTCTTCCAAGGCTTTCCATACATACAGAAGCAACAGACGCTGCTGAGGATCCATCATTTCGGCTTCAATGGGAGAAATTCTGAAAAACAGCGGATCAAACTCGTCTATCCCTTCAATAAACCCGCCCCATTTAACACGGTTTTCTATTTCAGGGTCACCGCAAATATCTCGCCAATCCCAACGATCAGGCGGAATTTCCGTGATGCAGTCTTTGCCTTCGACAAGGTTTTTCCAAAATTCATCGATATCTTCGGACATGGGAAAAATTCCGCTCATTCCCACAACAGCCACAGGTTCCGATGGATTCTTCTTTCGAGTGAGAGTCGATACCGACAAAAATCGTGAATAACGCTTGCGCCTTTTCGCAGGGTGCTTTTCATGTGCCGGTTTCGCTTCCGAAATAGGCTTTGCCGCAAAGACATTTCCATGATGATCTGTCAGGTATTTTGAAAAATCCCGGATTGTCGGATACTCGAAAAAAGCAGTTGGCATCAGTTCCAAATGAAGTTTCTCATTCAGCACGTTGGTCATTTCGGTGATTGAAATGGAATCGAATCCGAATTCATTCCATTCCGCATCGGCATCAATATCTTCGTTTCTGATTCTGAGAAGTTCGGAAACGGTCTTTGTCAGCGACTTTTTTGTCTGCTCACGAATATTCTTTTCTCCGGATACGAATCTCTGAAGTTTTTTCTTTAATTCTTCCTCAGATTCCGCTACAATAGCAAGCCGTTTTTCCATGGCCTCTCTTCCGACCTGCAATGTATATAAGATATCTGAAATTTGATAACTGACCGCCGGTAAGGCATTGTCAAAAAAGTTTTTCATTTTAATCGCATAGGCATTCAGCCGTTCTTCCCCGACCTGGGTGCCGCAACAATGAAAACGGGTTTTTCATAAGAGGGAGGAACTTCATCCCTCAGCTCGTTAAGATCGATTTTTGCTTTTTTCCTGATTTGCTGAATTAAACGCCGAGTCAGTTTTCTGGGAACTCGCGGGCCGGTTTCCAGCATCAGGCGAATGACGCCCATCGCAGATCCGGCCGGTTCATCCAATTGATGTAACAAAGGAATGGCAGGTAAATAAATATGGTCTTTGAAGCACTTGATTAAGCTCCTATAGGCCAATTCACCGTCAGGATGATGCCCGAATCGGACAAATGTTTCCTTCCAGTTGAAGGCCAGAGCTTTCAATTGAGATTTCAATCCCTGCATTTTTTCATGGGAGATATCTGCTGATTCAAAAGCTGCATCTATTTTAAGCAGTAATTCCGACATCTCCGCGGGTTCCAAAACTTCAAAATTGTAGGGTTCAATATTGATCCGATTATCCATGCTGTTTTTGAGACGGCATATCGTTTCCATAAACAGCGTGTTGCCAGGGGACATCTTTGTCAAAAAATCCGGGTTCTTCGTCTCTATAATGAGATGAAGCGCATCCTCCCCGCTGTCATTTATCAGACCATGCGCCTTTGCCGGGTCATAAACCCAGACTTCCCCTTTTTCCATATGGCAACTGCCGCCATTGTACAGGAAGGTTACCGATTGATCGCTTATCACGGGGATGCAAACGGATCGTCTTCTATATGCATGAAAGCTGTTATCAGTTCGGGGTGTAATTTGTGTCATTTTATTTGATTTTGATACATATACGCGTGAGACGGCGACATCAAAGGAGCGAACAACCTGCCTGAGACAGGGGCACGGACTCAGTACATGCGAACCTCCCTGTAATAAACAGTATTCGCATACAATTCCATTTTATAAATCGTGATGCTTTCCACGTCCGCATTCAGCGCTCGTTCTATCGTATAGGCCCAGGATTGATCCGTTTCGCCCGCAAGACCGCTTAACAAATCGATATTTATCACCGAACGAGTTGTTTTTGCAATGTCGATCGCTTTGAGTACTTGATCTTCCGCATCTAGGCGTTTTGCAAGTTTAAGAATATCGCTGTGAAATGATTGCACTCCGAGACTGATGCGATTAACACCATGAAGCTTTAAGATATCGGCTTTTTGCTGAGTCAGCGTGATCGGCTCGCCTTCCACCGTGAATTCCGGATGATCGAAATTCAAATGTTCCTTCAGGCATTCCGTGATGCGGACAAATTGTTCTCCATTGAGAATGGTCGGCGTACCGCCTCCAAAATAGACGGATATCACCGGCCTGTTTTTCAAGTTGAAAAAGGTTGAAGCCATTTCTATTTCCGAACAAAGGGCTTTCACATAGTTGTCCGTCAGGCCGGATTGTTTTTTTCCTTTCAGCGGAGTGGTTCTATAGTAACAATAGGCGCATCGCTGGATGCAGAAAGGAATGTGTAAATATATGTTAATCGGCTCGTTATCGGGACGGGCTTCAAAAGATATTTTTTTCCAGTGTTGGAAATTGGGATAATTGGCAATAAATCCCTTTCGGGATGGTATCAAATTGGTAATAAATCCTCTTCGAGAAGGTTTGAGATGACGGTTTCCGTCTTGATTGTCCACGTCTGAATTCTCCTTTTAGGAAACATATATGACCTGTCTTGTTAAAATCCGATGCCCCTGTTTGGAATGTGCATTACCCATCAGCTAGGCCGTCTAAATCAGCTAATTTCCCTTGTCCACTTTCCGGCCCCATGATATTTAAGCTGATTCCTGTTAAAACGGGCATTATGATCAAATTTTTCAGGGTCCAAAAACCGGGCAAAAAATAATGGCTGAAAACGGCATTTTTAGACGGCCTACCCATCAGCTTATATCAGTTGTTATCTTTTTTGCTATTAACTCAGAAAGGGTGATCAGGTTTTTAAACGGCCCCATAGCTAACTCCTCATCCGAGAACTGAAACCTGTATCGGTCTTCAATAAGACAGATGAATTCCACAATGGCGACGGAATCCAGGCCGAGTCCATCTTCGAATAAAGATATATCTTCGGAAATTTCGTTAAGTTTCAGATTGACATCCAGTTCTTCGGAAATGATTTGTTTTAATTGATCTTTTAAATTTTTGTTCATTTATTCTTCCTCCTTATTATAGTTATATGCTAAGTCTTTTTCTTCCGCCTTTTTTATCAGTGTTTTTCTGTCAATCTTTCCTGAAGGCAAAACCGGCAGGGATTGATAAACAAAAATATTATCAGGAACGGCATATTTGGGCAGAACTTGTGAACATGTATCTCTCAGCGATTTCGGATTAAAATTTTCATTCGATTTCAGAACACAGAATGCTGAAATCTTCCGTCCTCGAATCGTTTCGCCCTCTGATACAATCACACAGGCTTCAGCGACCTGTGCCAAAGATTCTATAGCCGACTCGATATCATCCAAAAGGATCAAAAACCCGCTTCGATTAATACTGTTATCACATCGACCCAAAATCTTTATTTTGCCATCGTCGTGAATTGCCGCCAAATCGCCGGTTGAGTACCAGACAGACGCTTTGTTCCGTTCTGACCATCGATGATTGTCATCGACATATCCTTCAAAACCATAAGCGTGTTTGCACTTCAATTCACCAATATTCGGTTTTTCGGTATCCGAAAATCGATCAGAATCAACATGAAGCTCAACGCCATTCATGGGATCGCCGATGCTACTCATTCGCTCGTCAATGGAGTCTGTCGGTTTGCAGCCGGCGATGGCGCCCATTTCCGTACTTCCATACTGGTTGATCAGCGGCCCGAAATCGACATCAAACTGTCTGAAGACAGCACTTTTAATCTGCTGCCCTGACGTTATTACATATTTATATTCTTCGGACCTTTTCCGTTTCAGTTTCAGCAGCATTTCACATAAAGTCGGAGTCAAAACGGCAACATTCGGATTGAATTGTCTTTCTCTTTCTCTGTATTTGATAATATTCGTATCATTCAACAGGTCGATGGATGCACCGATAAGAACGGCAGGAAGCAATGCCGCCCCGAAGCCGTACATATGAAAGATGGGAACCGGAATGAAAACACGGTCTTCAGCGGCTAAATCATACCTGTCAACGCAATTCATGGCATTTTGTAAGAGGGTTCGATGAGAATGTACTACGATTTTCGACGATCCGGTGCTTCCGGATGTTCGAAGATATACTTTTTGGCTTTGCAGGCCACCGGCATTTTTCCGATATTGCGGATTTATTTTAAAGGACATGTATTGATCCGGCGCACTTCCCAATTGTTCCAAATTCTCCGCCTGCATGGGTTGAAACATGATGTGACAGCGGCAAAAGCTCGGAATCACCGGTTTGCCACCTCCTTTCTCAACTCTATGGGGAAGCAGCAGAAAGCTGCGGCCGGTTTTCAACAAAAATAATAAAAGCAGGGCTGTGGCAACATTATTATTACATTCCAGGGAGAGGCATTCGTGCGGATGCACTCCTTTTGCATCCAGAAGATAAGCGATGCAATTGAAAAATTCATATATATCCGCATAGCGGCAAATCAGTTTTCCATCCGTCAGAATATTTTCCTGTACTTCCGGCAAAGCGAACATTTGATCGATCGTCAATTCTGACATTGTCATATTTTCCTTTTAATCTCATTTCTCAGCTGTTGGTGATTTTTCGATACGGCAAAGCAGTCCCCTTAGCTGAAAAGTCCCAAATCCCGGATCATAGGGAGGCGTATTTGCCGTTAAAATGTTGGCATTGGATTCCCACACGCCGAAATCCGGGCCTTTTTGCTCCGGAAACCACCAGCCATGATCGATGTTGACCACTCCGTTTCGAATATCTTCAGTGACCTTTGCTTTCATTTTTATTTTTCCCCTCCGCGTGCCGACATAGACCCAATCTCCGTCACGAATATCATGCTTTTCTGCCAGATCGGGGTGTATCTCGGCAAGAGGAAAAGGTCTTCTCTTCCTCAACCCTTCGATTTGCCTGTGTTCGCTGTGGAAAAATTCACACCTCCTGCTTCCGGTCGTCAGAACGTATGGATAGGTTTTCTTCAATTCCGGACAGTTAAAGGGACTTTCCGGAGGTTCCTGATAGGCCGGCAAAGGGTCATATCCCATTTTTTCCAAAGTCCTGGAGTAGAGTTCGATTTTCTTCAAAGGGGTTTTAAAACCCTTATTTTCATACTTTTTATACTGATGCTCCGGGAAAACCATATGTTTCTGTTTTAGTGTTTCAAAATCGATGCCGATTGGTTCGAGCTGATAGTTGATAATCGACTCCAAAGAGACATCTGATCCCGGCAGGTTCAATCGTTTCGACAGTTCGTCCAATATTTCTTCATCCGGACGGCAAAGACCAACCTGCACCGCTTTCTGCTGGGCGAACACCGCGTTTTTGGCCACATAAGGCAGTTCTATGATCTGATCGATTTCCGGCCAGAATGCTGCCGGCAGGACATAATCGGCGAGAGCCGCCGTGGGTGTCATAAACATATCCGCCACGACAAGCAGATCGAGTTGTTTCAGCGCCTGATAAACTTCGCGGGTATTGGCGACAGTTAGCATGGGGTTAGTGCTGAAATTCAACAGTCCCCGTATTCGGTATGGCTTTCCGGTTCTCATGGCAGTAAATATTCCTGCAAGGTGAGCGGACGGCAGGTAGGATCTAAATCCGCTCAGTAATTTAAATTCTTCCCGGCCGATCCGTTTCAAAGCACTTTTTCCCGGCAGCTTATTATTCAATAGCGGATAGGGCCGGAGGATTTCCATGCCCAGGATATCACCACCGGGAATATCGATATTACCGGTCAATCCGCGCAAGATAGACAATGCTCGCACCGTCTGCAAGGAGTTGGGCGTCTGCTCTATAGCAACGCCCCATTCGATAACGGAAGGTTTATCGAGCGCATATCGACGGGCTGCCCGGATGATGTCCCAAGCCGGGACCCATGTCACTTCTTCAGCCCATTGTGGCGTATATTTTCCAACATGGGACTTCAATTCGTCAAAACCGATGGTCCATTTTTCAACGAACTTTTTGTCATAAAGCTCATCTTTGATAATTACATGAATCATCGCCAGAGCCAGCGCATCATCCGTGCCCGGACGCAGCGGCAGCCACATTCGGCACCTTTTGGCGGTTTCGGATCGTCTCGGATCGATTGTGATACCATAACTCCCTGATTTCAAGGCTCTTTTAACCGGAAATGCCAATTCTCCGTCCGGGCCGGTAACGACAGGATTATGTCCCCAAAACAGAATAGTTTTGGGTTGAACTTTTCCGTAATAATCCGCTACCACATATCCACCGTAGGTCAGATAGCTGACAGTAAGTCTGGGAAGCAGACAGTTGGCGAGTTGTGCGTACCAGTTCGGCGTCCCTAGGGCATTAGCAAAGCGCACGGTGTGCATGAAATGATGCCGTCCGGTACCCAAGCCGATGGCGATGGATTCCGGTCCGGAAACTTTTATCATTCGATCCATTTGATCGACGATTTCATCCAACGCATCATCCCAATCGATTTCCCGCCAATTCATAGCACCACGATCGCCGACACGTTTCAAGGGCTTTTGAAGTCGTTCGGAATGATATATGATTTCAGGCGTCAGCAAACCTTTGATGCAAAGTTGGCCCAGATTAAAGGGAGATTCCGGATTCGGCCTTATTTTTATCAATCGTCCGTCTTTGACATGCAGCAGTACGCTGCACCCGCCATGACAATTTCGGCATACGCTCTTATATGTTTTCATTCTCTGACACTCCATACTCCATACCACCAGGACACATTCCGCTCTGTTCCCATGATTTTCTCAAGTTGCATGACAGCATCCTTTATATATCTGACTTGCTTTACAGCAGCAAAATTTATACGATCACCCATCTTATCCTGACATCAGAATGCTCATCCTGATATTTCGGGGCATTCAATTCACTTTCAAAAGCACAGGAAAAAGGCATGTTCATGTCCATCATGCTTTCAATGCATCGACGCTGAGGGTCATGTCTGATTCCGTAATGCAAAACCACAGCCCATCCCGCCATTCCCGCACAGGCGGGAAGCCGCCGCTCACCGCTCACAGCCTGCCCATTCCCGCGCAGACGGGAATCCGCCATCAAGCCCATCAGCCCATCGCGCCAAATCGGTGGCGGCCAATCCTGTCATTTCCTTGTGGGCGGGAATCCGTTGTCAATTTCAATTGGGGTCCCATCATGCGCGCAGGCGGGGGGCCGATGCCGCCAACCGGCACCCATCCTGTCATTCCTGTGCGGGCATGGGTCCGTCCCAGGTCTCATTCATTGGCTTGCAGATGATTCATATATCCTAATTTGTCCGCATGTCAGGAACAAAATGAGGGGGGGGCAACTTGCTGAATTTGTTGTGAAAAATGAAACAAGGGACAGGCAAGTTTGTGAACAGGCCACTGACAGCCCACAAACTCGTCACTCATTTTTGTCCTGTACACAG
>JAOZRQ010000747.1 GCA_029940115.1 Desulfobacterales bacterium | reverse complement strand
CCGAACCCCCTGTCCACCATGCTCGGTTCGGATTGCCAAATCCGAACCCCCTGTCGGATATCTCAAGCCGGCGGCAACCACCATGCTCGGTTCGGATTGCCAAATCCGAACCCCCTGTCGGATATCTCAAGCCGGCGGCAGCCACCATGCTCGGTTCGGACACTTTTTATAACCCACTGTTTTTATTGGGTTTGATGATTTTCAACTCGAAAATTGAAATCGTCTGGTCAGCTTTTTCATCATCCTTGATTTTGAAAAACTGTCCAAAGTATTGCCGCGTGTGAACCTTTAATTAATAATCGCCAATTGAATGGAGAAGCAAATGAAAGCCTATTTTTGTCTTATCTTTGTCATGCTGATCTTCATCTCTGCATGTAGCCATTCCCCTCAGACACTCCAAGAGGATCCCGCGTCCCTTGAGGCCGAGGATCTGCTTTCAAAGCTGAAAAGCAGGAACCATGCCCTTGAAACCTTCAAAGGCATCGGAAAAATAAAGATATGGGAGAAGGAGACATCCTTTGCCACCCGTGTGGCGTGGCTCGGTTCAAGACCTGGAAAGATTCGCGTCCAGCTCCTCGATGTCACAGGACGGCCGGCGGTAAGCATCGCGACCGATGGGAAACAGCTCTATTTCCTGTCCCATGCGGAGCAGAAATTTTACAAACTGAACTCGGCGAATCCGAGCTTTGAGCGGGTCGTCAAGATTCCTGTCAAGGCCAGCGACATTATCAGCCTGCTTTCCGGCCGGGTGCCCATCCGGGAGCATCATTCAGCCTCGGTGACCAATGATCTGTCCGGATATGCACTAACCCTGAAGTCAAGATGGGGGAACATCCAAGAGAAAATCTATTTTGACCCAGCCAAAAGGAACGTCCGCAAAATCGAAATATTTGACGGTGCTGATACCCCCAAGTATCAGGCAACATTCGACAAGATGCGGAATGTGGCCGGATATCAGATTCCTGCTTGGCTGGAGTTGTCAAATGACAAGGGGGGAAAGTTCCAACTCCGCATAGATCAATGCTGGGCTGATATTCCCATCTCACCATTGAAGTTTGTGTTGCATCCGATTCAATGAGCATCCGATTCAATGAAGGGGTGAGGGTGCAATGTGGGCATTGTTTCTGGTTCTAACGGTTTTTGTGGTTTCCGACACGGGCTGGGAATTGTGATCCGCGGATGAACGCGGACGGCCCGTGTGCCGGGGCCCATCCGCGGCTTGTCCCTCCCGTTCCGGACCGTCCTTCAGGATCGTGACCGTCTGAGATCACACGCAACCACAAAATCCGTTAGAATCAGCATTGTTTTCAGGTTGCCGCCGGATTTGGCAATCCGGTGGGAGCGAAAGGGGGTTCATAATCCGGGTTCCGTTCCTTCAAGGAGCCTGATGATGTTCTCTTTATGGCGGTAAAAGATGAGGACCGCTGTGATAACGGCGCATCCTGTGATGACTCCGGAGTGGCCCGCTTTCCAAACCCCAAAGGGCAACACAGCGGCCGCGGCAAGGGATCCCACCGATACCCGGTTGAGCCAGCAGATAAATAGGACAAAGACCAACAGGGCGACAAAAAGGGCCATGGGTGAGATGATAAGGAAACATCCGGCCGCGGTCGCGACACCTTTTCCGCCGTCTTTGAATTGGATGAAAAGCGGGTAAAGATGTCCGAAAAAGGCAGAAAGGGAGACAAGGGCGATGAATGCATCACCCCATGCCCCATTTGAACCTGCCATTGAGGCGGCAAGCCACACCGGCACGGCCCCCTTTGCCATGTCCCCGGCAAGGGTCAGCGCTGCCAAGTGGGTACCTGCCACCCGCCTGACATTTGTGGCACCGATGTTTCCGCTTCCTTCCTGTCGGATATCCTCGGAAGTGAACATCCGGGTCAGGAGAAGTCCCCAAGGGACAGAGCCGAGGAGGTATGCAAAAGGGAGGAGAAGGAGACATTCAAGTATTTTGGATAAGTACCAAGGCATAAGTTTTCCGGCATCCTTCATTCATGGGTTCACACATTTCAGTTTGCAGTTCCGCCTTCAGGCGGTGCCGCACCGCCTGAAGGCGGAACTGCAAACTTGTCAATTCATCTGAAAGTGTGAACCACTTTTCAGGCAAAATGAAGGATGCCAGTTTTCCGATATTTTCTTGAGCATTTCTGGCTCCAACGGATTTTGTGGTCAGACAGAAGTAGAACGATTTTTTGAATCGTAGCAAGTATTCGGCAAACCCGTCAGAATGGGGGTTAACCTGTTGATTTCATTGAAACCGCATTTTTGGGCCAAAAAGTCGCTTCCAATGATTTCAGGCACTTGACCCTTATTCATACGGGTTTACCGAATACTTACGAATCGTGTGCGTCAATCCCCTTGGTATCAAGAGAAACTTGAAATGTCAAACAAAGTGCCATTTTCTGAGAAAAAAGTTGTTGACATTCGATGTCCCTCATGGCACAAGCATCCTTGTCGGCAGGTCGGCATTTTTTCGAGTTGCATAGGAGTATCCGCCTTCGGGCATTGACATGCAAATCATGCCAGTTCCCGCCATGGCCGGGCCAGAGCTACCATGGGAGAATACTTTATGGCCCCGACAGTTGCCGACATGTGCCTTATGGCATCACCATATCCCGGCCTACTCGCCCCTCTGCCCATGCCCCTTGCCCGTGTGCCCTGTGCCCTGCCCGAAACCAGTACAGATAGGGGCACGGGCACACGGCACGGCAAGGGAGTTTTCAAACACCTTACAGCTTACAGCTCACAGCTCACAGCTCACAGCTCACAGCTCACAGCTCACA
>JAOZRQ010000210.1 GCA_029940115.1 Desulfobacterales bacterium | reverse complement strand
TGATTTTTAACCTCTGACAGATCAATTCTCAACATATCTTCACTCCTTCCTGCTCAAGCCATTCAGATGTTTTGGATTTCGGAACAATCGCCAAAATCTTCACTTTGTCTTATTCAATGCCTGAATCATTTCAGTCGTCCCTACGGGACTCGGGGATTTGGGTTTCACTTTGACCCGGCAATGAATTGCCGGGCTATTTTCACAAGTCCCTACGGGACATGAAATCCTGCCAATCCCTTAATCAAGTGAATCAGGGTTCAGACAATTTGGGCTATCCACCAAAAAGTTGTCAAATGAGTCAAATAGCCAAATAATCCATATTATCTGGAGCACACGGCTCGAACACAGAGGCTGCTGCCCTTATATGAACTGACGCTGCCAAAGTAAAAACTGGCACCCACGATTGCTCATCTGAACTCCGGACAATCTTTTTGGTCATCCGTTACGAGGCGGAGCCTCGTAACGAGTGGAAGTGTTTATATCGCCCACCCGATGGCAACCACCGTCACGCTGACCCCATCAATCACCTGCTCGCCAGACAACTGCCCCAGCACCTTCTCATCCTCGGTGGGCACGAACAGCGCGACGGTCACCGAGTCCATCTTCATGCTCCCGGCATACTCGGCGGCCTGTTTCCGGGACTTTTTGACCTCCGACGCGTCCACAAAGCTCTTCACCTCGATGATGCCCCGCTGCGCCCCGCAACGCAGGTGCAGATCCACCCTCCCGTTTCCGGTGGGGAATTCCGGGCTGACGACGCAACGCCGGCCCACGGCGGAGAGAAGCCATGCATAGAGGTGAAAATGTCCCACCGCCTCGGTGTAGTGCATGTCCGCCCTTCGAGGCTGGTCCTTCCAAGGATTCAGGCCCTTCGCCCTGAGGCGTCCCAGGTAATCCTTGTATCGCCGGATCAGGGCCGGGACGTTCAGCGCATCCCCGGCGAACACATCCTCCAGCTCATCCAGAATCTCCAGGGCCAGGATGGGGAGGCGGTCCCCCACAAGGTCATAAGTCAGCGCATTGTACAGACGCTCCTGGACAAAGGGGGATGAGAAGCGGCAGATGTCGGCATACTCGCCCTTGTCGTCCAGACAGGTCTCCATGTCTATGATTCCGTTCAGGTAGAGATAGTTGCACCATTCCGCGTCAATGTTGAACGGGATGTCCGAGCTGGCGAAAAGCCCCAGGACGTAGGGCCGATATTTGTCGCTCCTGGCCTTCTTCACCAAGTTCAGCACGGTGTTGTTCCACTCCCGCCGCAACGCGCTGCCGTAAGCCCGCTTCCAGACGGGAGGGTCAATGGCCTTCCCCTCCCCCGGGTTGAACTTCTCGGTGAGAAGCTCCCCGAACCAGCCCACCAGGCCGGGCTGGCCCCTGGTCGCCTCATGGAGCCTGTCGACGACCTCGGGGAGTATCTCCTGTCCGCTTTCCTCGGCATACTGCCGGAACATGTCTCCCACCTCATCCGGGGTGAGGTTGGGCACATGGAGGGAACGCTGGACATTGAAGGGGGACCCCCTCTCGCTCTCGACCCCGAGCACGGCCCGGACGCCGATCAGCGCCAGCCCGTGCAGGAGATATGCGTCCTGCTTCAGGTACATGTCCCTGAACAGCGTCACCAGGCGGTCAATCACCTTCGGCGGCAGGCTGTCGAACTCGTCAATGAAGAGGATCACCGGACGGTCGAACAGTCCCCCGTCTTTGTTGAAAAAGGCTCTCCAGTCATCCCACCCTTTGGGAGCTTCGGGTTTCATTCGGAAGGTCTCTTGCATCAGATAGGGGATTTTGGGCAGCAGGGCATCCTCTGTGTCACCTTCCCTGAAAACCGTTCCCTGCATGGACATGGAACCGACAACAAATCTGTCTTCATACCGTTTTTCGATTTCCTGCCTCACCTGTCGGATGAGCCAGGTCTTGCCAGCCTGTCTCGGTGCCCATATGGTGAAAAAATGACCGCCCTTTTCCGGGTGTCCGAGAAGCTGTTCCATGCATCTCAGCATGAGTTCCTCGCGTTCAACGCAGAAATGGAGCTCACTGTCAACCGGTCCGTAAGAATGAAAACGACGCATGATGTTTTCTCCTTTGCATGTTGAAATTCCAGTCTCAGCAGATATGAAAGTTTGATGACAAAGACACCCGGTTTCAGGCTCCAAGGATTGAGCGATCAGGTTTCCATGACGCGACGCGTTCTCAGAAACCGGGTTTCTTTTTGTACTCCGGAGGATCAGGCTATCAGATGTTCAAACCGAGCTTCCGCAAGGCCTTGGTTGTCTCCATCAGTCGGGGCGTGAGCCCGTCAATGATCTTCTGTGCGCTGACCTCTCCGATTCCTTCCACTTGGACCAGCCCTTCGACTCCCGCGGTCATGATTTTATCAAGGGTGTCGAACCCGGCCTTTGAGAGAGCCTTGATGGTTCGGGGGCCAAGTCCTTCGATCCCGAGGGCTGTAAGCACCGTGTGAACGGGTCTCTCCTTGCTCTTTTCCAGGGTGGCCATCACCGTGCTGATCTTCTTCTCGCCGAAGCCTCCCGCCTCTTCGAGAACTTCCGCATTCAGGGCATACAGATCCTCGGGATGTCGGATTCGTTTCTCGGCGATGAACCATTCCATGGTCTTGGGCCCGAGATACTTGATCCCCATCTTCTTGCAGAACCAGACCAGCCGGCCCCGCACCTGATCCGTGCAGTCGGTGTTGGGGCAGTAATGATGCCTTCCCCTTGCTTGGATGGCCGCGTCACATATCGGGCAGTGTTTCGGCATCTGCCATGTATGGTTGCCGAGTCTGTTCTTTTCAAGCACCGTTTCCACAGAGGGGATCACCTTCCCCCTTCGGACGACTTTTACGGTGTCCCCCACCGCCAGTTCCAGCGTGTCCACATAGCCTTGGTTGTGAAGGGTGGCGCGGGCGATGGTGGAACTTCCGATCCGGACAGGGCGGAGTTTCGCCACCGGTGTCACCCGGCCCAGACGTCCGATCCGAACCTCTATCCCTTTGAGCAGCGTCTCATTTTCCGGAGATTTGAATTTGTATGCCACGGCCCATTTGGGATAACGGTCGGTGGTTCCGAGATGCTCCCTGACATGCCGTTCATTGACCTTGATCACCATCCCGTCAATTTCGTAGTCAAGCCGGTCTCTTTGGGAAGCCGCTTCTGTGAGATGGGCCTTGAGCTTTTCGGGATCAGTGAATACCCGGTTGCTCGGATTGATCTTGAATCCGAGTTCACCCAAAGATTTGAGCAGATCCATATGGTTCAGGCGTTCATCCGCATCCCCGGCCACCGCGTCAAACACGAAGATATCCAAGGGAATCTTCGCTGCCTCGGCACTCTGTTTCCTTCGCAACGCGCCGGCAGCCAAGTTTCTCGAACTGTTCCAGGAAAGCCCGTCCTGTTTGCGAAGTCTTTCAAAATCGGCCGTTTTGACGAACACCTCCCCTCGGACGGTTATGGATGCCGGCTTTTTCAGCCGGAGCGGAAGCGTTCTGATAGTGCGCGCGTTGCGGGTGATGTCGTAGCCGGTCTTGCCGTTTCCACGGGTCGCGGCCTTGATGAGAAGCCCCCCCGCCTCATATGTCAGTTCGATGGCTGTGCCGTCAATCTTCTCCTCCACGATAAAGGAGAGTTTCTCGCCGACCTTCTCCTGAACCTTTTGAATCCAAGAGACGACTTGGTCCGGGGAATGGCATTTCTCCAGACTCAGCATCGGTACCGGATGCTCGACATGGGGAAAGGTGTTGTCGAGTTCGGAGCCAACCCGCTTTGTGGGGCTGTCCGGCAGGGCAAGGTCGGGGAACCTTTTTTCCAGTTCCACAAGCTCGTCAACGAGCTGGTCGTATGCCTTGTCCGAGATTTCGGGCTTGCCGAGCACATAGTAGAGGTGGTCATGCCGCGTGATCTCCTCGGTCAAGCCCTCCATTCTTTTCTGGGCGGCCTCCCGGTCCATTGCGGGGGCAACGCCGGTCAGCATTAAGATTATAACAAATAGTGTTGTTAGGATGTTGGTGACATGCTTCATCATATCTCGTTCACCTGTGCATATATAACATCATGCTGATTATAACGGGTTTAGGGGAACTTGAACTTATACTTGAACTTATATTCTGATTCTGTGTACAGGACAAAAAAAATGATTGAGGAAAGAAACCCGGCTTTTTCTCGCAGTTGGGGATTCCGCCTGTTTGGGAAAAAGCCGGGTTTCCCGCCCTTCGCGACTTTTTGTCCTGTACACAGATTCTGATTATAACGCTTTTTTGGGAGGCCCGTGCCCCATTGCCCTGCCGTGGGCACGGACATGCCCGTCGCCCATGGGCGTGAACATACATGCGGGCATGTGAGGCACTCGCAACGGGGAAGGGGCACGGGCTCCCCTAAATCCGTTATAATCAGCTTATATTGCATCGGGGAACGCCGTCATACCAAAACGGTCAGACAAACCAGCCCCCTCATCGCAACGTCTGATGACCGCGGCTTTGAGATGCCCCAGCACATCCGGCCCCTCCATGTCCGCCGCCTCCTTTCCCGATGCCACCTGGTGCACAAATTCCGCTTTTCCCTTGTCCCCGCTGTTCATCTGGGCATCAATCAGTTTCAGGCTGTTGTGGATCATGCTATAGATCACCAAGGGGCCGAACAGGGACTGGCCCGCCTCGCCGGGGAGCAATTGTCCGATGATCTTGTGA
Source organism: Desulfobacterales bacterium (assembly GCA_029940115.1). Classification (GTDB taxonomy): domain Bacteria; phylum Desulfobacterota; class Desulfobacteria; order Desulfobacterales; family 4be13; genus JAOZRQ01. The sequence continues at coordinate 5,859 of JAOZRQ010000210.1, read as the reverse complement.
TGGCTCATTCGGAAGGCTTTGGGCGGGGGACGGTACGCAAGCAGTTCCCCAAACAGGGTGAGACACTCGATGACGCCCTCGGGATATTCTTTCTCCAAGGAGACCAGACCATCCGTCTCAATCTCGTCAAGGTTGGCTTTGTCGAAGGAGAGATCAAGCTGGTCAATGCACTCCTTTTGAACAGTTTTAAGGGATTCCTCCCGTCTGCTGACCACCACGTCGGAATCCTTGAGTATTTTGATGGCGTTTCGGATACTCAGCATCTCTTTGAGGGTCGGGCTCTTCCTCATGGCCACATCCTCAGGGGTCGTGTGGTACATCGCCAGTTCGTTGTCGAGCACCAGTATCTGTTCCCTCCCGCTCTCCAGCAGGTAGAGATCGAGATCCCGCTCCTTTCTGAATTTGCGGGGGCCCATGTCGAGCATCTCCCGAAGGGTCTCTCTGTCAAGCTTGGAGCCGCTCTCCGAAGGGGTCATGGACGCGATTATTTTTTTTGTCATCTGGTCTATTTTGATTTTCTTCAGAAGATTCTCTTTGAACGACATGGTCTGCCACCTTTCGATTATGAGGATTATCCCTCAGTTTGCAGTCCCACCGATAAAAGAACATTGAGGGAACGCTTTAGGTGGTGTGACACCGCCTAAAGGTGGAACTACAAACTGGGGTTTCCTTTTGTTGTTGATGATTGGCGGACGGTATTCAATCTCCTTCCGGGATGCGGCGAGCGGGAAGCCGCTCGTCGCTCGCCGCTCACTGCTTGCCACTCGCCGTTTTTCTTGTCAGATGGCCAATCTGCTCTCTTATCTGCTCGGCCAAATCGTCAGAGACATCCGGGTGGCTCAGGAGATGTCTGAGGGCTTCGCTTCCTTCCCTTAAGCCATCCTCTCTTCCCTCTCTCAAGCCATCTTCATAATATTCGTTGACAAACCGGCTGACCTCCTCCCACGCCTCTCGCTCCTTCTCGATGTAGGCCACATCGTCATCGGTGAGAACCGTCCGGTTCAGTCGGCGCATCATCTCGTCAAAGGGCTCGGTCCCGCCAAACTCCTTGAAATCCTCGGCCCGGTTGTCCGGATTTCTGCTTCTCTCCGCGAATTCAAACCATCTGGCATACCTCTCCACATTCTTGTTCCTCACGATGTTCTTCTGAAACGCGAACACCAAGCGGTTCAGGGAGAGGAAGTCCAACTTTTTCGACCTGTTGTGAATCGCTCTGATCGCCTCCGACCGCTGTTCCATTATCTCCACGATCTCACGCCTGTTCCAGAGCCTCTCGTTCCTGACAAAGTCGGTGATGATGTCGGGCGTCATCCGATAGGTGACATAGTCATTGTCAAACCCCAAGGTGTCGTCCACCATCCATATCAGGGTGCAGACCGGTTCGAGCAGCCTGTAGTCCTTCACCCTCACGATCCGCTTCGTGGCCTTGTCCAGAATGATCCTCTCTTTGGGCAACGATTCCAGTTGCAGGCCGGTGTTCAGAGCGTGGTAGAGGTAGAACCGCTGGGTCACATCCGCCTTGTACCACTGTTGCATGTCAATGATGACATACCCATGTTCTGTTTTGCATCTGAAGTCGAATTCCACGAAGGTTGCATCGTCCGTTACCGTGTGTCTCTCCTTGAGCACCTCAATGGATTCGATCTTGATGCCGAGGAAATCCTCCAGAAACCGCTTGGAAATCTCCTTGTCTGAAAAGACCTTCTTGAAAAATCGGTCATAGTTCAACGGTGCAAGATACATGATGATACCTCTCTTTTTCCTGAATGCTCAGTTTCACAATTAATGTCCGGGTCATCATTCAAAGTGGGACGATTTTCCAAATCGTCCCACATCCACCCGGACATTATTTATGGAATCATGTGCCAAGTTTGCACTTATGGATGTTTAAGCTCATCTTCAAGCTTAAGTTCACGTTCATGGACAGGCCTCCCTGAAAAGCCTTGCAATCAGTCTTTATCTGATTCACAACATGCTTTTTGGGAAGACGGCGGATTCTGGGGGGATTCGCCCGGAATCCAGCCGCGAGGTGTCGGAGCCCCGTACACTGTCAAGCCAAAAGACCGCAATCTCCTTTTTGCTACCCCGAGACCGTCGGATATGGCGGTCTCGGGATGGAACCCGTACCAGATGGAGAGTTCGGGAATCACGGGCATCCTTGGCTTGACATGCATGAGGCGGAGCCTCCCTCCATGCGTTACGAGGCGGAGCCTCGTAACGAGAGGTCATATTCAGTCCCCTTTGTTCAATTCCGCGAAAATCGCTTTCCGAGCCAGATCAACCGGAATGATCAGAATGGACAGCAGCAACACATAACCCCATTCCTTGATACCGAGCGGAACGGTACGGAACATGTCCCCGCCGAAATAGGTGATCAGTATCTGAATGAAGAAGATCATGCCGACCACTTGGAGAAAGCCCTTGTTCTCAAGGATGTGATGGAACAGGTTGTATTCCTCCACCCGGACATTGAACTTGTTGAAGTTGTTCAGGAAGACGAACATGCCGAAGAACGCAGTGAGAAACACCGTGTTGTCTTCCGGCGACATCCCGGGTCTCTGGAACAGGGAATGGACAAAATCGCTTTTGAGAAAGATGATGGAGAGAATCGCGATGAACATCCCGTTGCAGAGAATCGAGGCCCACATATCCTTGGTGATCAGCTTCTCCTCCCTCTCCTTCGGCTTCTCATGCATATGCTTGAGCAGGGGCGGCTCGCCACTGAAGGCCAACGCCGCCAAGGTGTCCATGATCAGGTTCACCCAGAGGATCTGGATCATGGTCAGGGGAAGCTCGAACCCGATGAACGGGCCGAGGAACGCGATCATGATCGCGCTGACATTCACTGTCAATTGAAAGGTGATGAACTTCTGCACGGACCGGTAAATGGTCCGTCCGTAATGCACCGCACTGGCGATGGAGTTGATGTTGTCATCCAACACCACAATGTCCGACGCCTCCTTGGCCACCTCGGTCCCGCTTCCCAATCCGAAGCCGATATCCGCGTTGCTCAACGCGGGGCTGTCGTTCACCCCGTCACCGGTCATGCCCACCACCAGCCCGATCTCCTGGGAGAGCTTCACCAGCCGAGTCTTGTCTTGGGGAAGACATCGGGAGACCACCTTCAGCTGGGGAATGATATCCTTGACCTCATCGTCAGAGAGTTTGCCCATCTCCGCGGATTCTATGGCCACATCATCCTCAGACGCGATCAGCCCCACATCTTTGGCAATCGCCTTCGCGGTTCCGTGACGATCCCCTGTGAGCATCACCACATGAATCCCCGCGCCCTGAAGCGTCTCAATGGCCGACCGGGAATCATCCCGCAGTTCGTCACGGATCAGGCTGAATCCGAGCAGGGCCAGGTCATCCGGGAGGCCGTCCGCATCCTCCGACGCGAGGGCCGTTGAGGTGGCGGTGGCGATGATCCGGAAGCCGTCGTCCGCTTTCTGGTCCATCTGACCCGCGAGCGAATCCTTTGTGGTCTCGGACAACGGCTGAATATTCCCCTCGGTGTCATAATAGGCGATGCATTTGTCCAAGACATTCTCCGCCGCGCCTTTTGCCAGGGTGATCTCATCCCCGTCACTCGGCTTGATGCGGGCGGCGGAGAACTTCCGGGCCGAGTTGAAAAGGATCTCGGAGATCATCTCGTTCTCCGCTTTGTATTCCCGCACATCGGCTTGGACAAATTTCAGCAATGCCCGTTCCGTTGTGTTCCCGCCCAGAATCCGTTCCGCCTCCTTCTTTGCATGGGGATTCACGATGCAGGAGGTGTTCTCCCGGAGGGAGAGATCAAGCAGTCGGGCCATGGCCGCCGGCATCTCATCATACGTCTTATAGGTGTTCAGATGATCCGGATTCTCTTCGTTGACCGTTGAGAAGCCTGTCGCCTCCAGCCGGCCATAAGTGATGGTTCCGGTCTTGTCACTGAAGAGGAGGTTCAGACTGCCGGAGGTCTCGATCCCGAGCAGTTGCCGCACCAGCACATTCGACTTGAGAAGCTTGCGCATGTTCTGGGCCAGCACAATGGCGATCATCATGGGGAGTCCCTCGGGCACGGCCATCACGATGATGACCACAGCCAAGATGAGCGCGTTGGCCACATCCTTGATCACCTCTCCCCACTGGTAATCAGCGAACTGTCCAATGTTGTCCAAGTAGATGACCTTGAACATGAACGCAATCGCAATGAAGGTCGCGCCGATATAGCCGAACTTGGCGATGCCATCCGCAAGCTTGGCAAGCTTCACACGGAGTGGGCCGGGGCGTTCCTCGGACCGGAGGTCCTGGGCGAGTTTCCCGAAATGGGTCTGATCCCCCGTGACTTCCACCTCCATGACCGCCTCCCCATCCTCGACAATGGTGCCGCGATAGGCCAAGTGGGGATTCTCCATGTTCCGCTCGCTGATGTCGCCCGGGGTTTTGGTGACAGGCTCCGGCTCGCCAGTGAGCATGGCTTGGTTCACCTTGATCTGGCCTTGGACCAGTTTCCCATCCGCAGGGATTTTATCCCCTGGTTGAAGGAAGACCATGTCCCCCACCACAATGTCGTCAATACCCACCACCTTCAGTGCATCATCCCGGAAGACATTGAGGAATATCTTCGAGGCCTCTTCCTGGAGTTTCTGAAACGTCTGCTCGTTCTTGAATTCCGAACCGGTGGCGACAAGGGTCGCCAAGGCAACTGCCGCGGCAATCCCAACGCCCTCATACCATTTGGTGAATCCGAAGATCGCCAGAATCGTGACGATGCCGAGCGCGAAAATCAGGATGACAATCATGGGATCCTTGGCATTCTCCTTGAGCTTGTCCCAGAAAGTCTCAATATCCTGGGGCGTCAGCTGGTTGGACCCATGCTTGCGTCTTGACTCCTCAATCTCCTTTTCCGCCAGTCCTTTAACGTGAATCATAGATTTCTCCTTAAAACAAATAATCTGATTATAACACCTTTTGGGGAACAGGAACTTAAACTTGATGATCGAGTCATTTGACCTTTCCCTCAAATGATCGAGTTATTTGACCCTTTCCCTCCAATACCCGGATTTACGCTTTGAATGAGCAATTGCCACAAGCCATATGGAATCTCTTGCGTCCATTGTATCCTGCCTTTATTTCTGAAAAAACATTCTCTGCTGGATAACCTGTGGCCATTCCTTCCTCAATCTGCCTCACCCTTCTGAGAATTTCCTCATCCCACGCTGATTCCGCTTCCGATTTGGAAGATTGAATCTGAACAGATGAATCATTGAAACTTCGAATCAACAAACCCGCCCATTTTGCCCGATACTTTTCAGGAAGTGACAAAATGTCAGTTGTGAATTTGTCAACGCTTGTTTCCATAATGCACACATCTTCACCTCCGGTTCAGATTGTCAAGTGTTTGGGGTCAAACTTCCCCATTATCAGCCAATTACTGTCAAACATATCACAGTGGACAGGTCAGGTCAATGTTTTTTTCAGGATGCAACGTCTTCCCGATCAGGGTGCCAAAAAACAATTTTTCAGCGACTCTGAAAGAAACCCGGCTTTTTCTGACAGGAATCAGCCGTTCGGGAAAAAGCCGGGTTTCTGTGGGAAAGAAACCCGGCTTTTTCTGACAGGAATCAGCCCGTTCGGGAAAAAGCCGGGTTTCTGTGGGGTTTCTGTGAATCGGTCCGTTCGGTTTTTTTTCCACAGAAGTTTATTTTTTCACAAAAAGGGGCATACAAATATTGATGGTATCAAGATCAGAGTTCTATAAATGGAAATACTGTGTACAGGACAAAAAAGGTGATTGAAGAAAGAAACCCGGCTTTTTCTTGCCGTTGGAAAGTCGGCCCTTTTGGGAAAGAGCCGGGTTTCCTGCCCGTTCCCGAC
>JAOZRQ010000746.1 GCA_029940115.1 Desulfobacterales bacterium | reverse complement strand
TTCATCCGCGGTCTGCAGGGATCACAGCTGTCTGAAATCCTATGCAACCACAAAAACCGTTAGAATCAGTCATGTTTCTGTGATTCGTGAAGTTTCTGTGATTTCAAAAAAAACGTGATTCATCTCGGAATCAACAGCTGCTCAGGGGTCGCTCTTTTTCTGACACTTTGCGGAAGGCGTCCATGAATGCCGAAAAGGATCCTTCATCCCCCATCCTTCTTATAAGCCATCCTTAGTAGTTGCCAAAAAGGATCCTTCATCCTTCATCCCCCATCCTTCTTATAAGCCATCCTTGTAGTTGCCAAAAAGGATCCTTCATCCTTCATCCTTCATCCTTCTTCCTGATACCCTTCTCCTCCATCCTTAAATTTGTCCACCAGTTCAAGGAGCTCCTCGGCAAGCCGTGCCACTTCAGCGGCGGATGCATCCATATAATGGCCCTTCATTGTCTCCTCTCCCGTGCCTTCTTTCCCCCGGGCAGCGATGCCCACATTCATGGAGACCTCATTGGCACCCTGTGCGAGTTGGGCAATGGAAGCCGCGATTTCATTGGCCCGCGCGTCAGCCTGCAGCACGTTGGCCGCGATCTCATCCACCGCCTTCATCTGATCTTCAAGAGAAAAGGTGATGTTTTCGGATGAGCTGTTGATCGTGTTAATAATGCCTGACACCTCACCGATGACATGGACGGCCTGTTTGGTGTTCTCCTGCATGACCGATATGCGGGCCGCAATGTCATCCGCGGCTTGGGCACTCTGTCGGGCGAACTCCTTGATTTCGTTGGCAACAACAGCAAAGCCCTTTCCAGCCTCCCCCGCGGAAGCGGCTTCGATATCCGCGTTCAACGCCAGCAGGGCCGTATTTTCGGCGATCCGCTTGATCACCTCCGTCACCTCGCCGATCCGTATCGCCGCCTCCCCGAGTGAGGACATGGCCTCCTTTGCCTTGTCAGCCATCTCCACAGCGTCCCTCGCGACATGCGATCCCTGACGCGCGCTCCTTCCGGCCTCATTGATGGAAGCGGACATCTCCTCAATGGCCCCGGCAACAGCCGTGGCATTCTGGGACATCTGGACCGCAGAGTTCGAGACATCTTGGACATTGACGCTCATCTCCTCGGTGGCCGTTGCGATGGTGCTGATGTTCTGGGTCATCTGAGCCGCCGTATCAGCGAGACGCTTGCCCCCGGATTTCACATCACTGACAATCTTCCTGAATTCCTGAACCATGTCATTGATGGCGATGAGCAGGATGCCGATTTCATCCCGTCTGCGGGTCTTCACACTGGCCGTGAGATCAAAATTCGCCAGACGCCGGGCCACGTTTGAGACGATCTTCACAGGCCTGAGAACCATCGGCCTCAGAGTGAGAACCAGACAGATCATCAATGCCAGAAGGATGACAAAAACGCCGATGATCTCACTGAAAATCGCCCGATGAAGCCGGTTGTATGAAGTACGCTTGAAATTCTCCGCCTCCGCCTTCAACTCCTTTCGGATGCGGATGATCTTCTCTTTGAGTATGCTGTCCGTATAATAGATCTGAAAACTGCCGATTTTCTTGTTGCCAATGATGGAATCCATCTGAACAGACAAGTCCTCGTTCAGCTCGATATCCTTAGGAAGCGCATCACCGGTGGCCATGTCAGGACTTTTCCAAGCAGCCGCAAACGGGCTGCCATCCTCATCCAGCACATTTATCGCCAAGATTTCGGGAGAGTCCATGAAAAGTTTCAGACTGTTCTTCAATTCCTCTGCCTCAAAATGATGAATGTATAACGCGCCGAATCCGTTCAGAATCTTCAGCTTGAAATCCACATTCTCTTGGAGAGCGGCCTCTTCCGCATTCTTCCTGTCCTCTATTGCAGCATTGATCTTTTCAAGGTGTTCTTCTGTGAAACCCTCCACCATGTCCACCTCAAATTCTATCAAGGCAAAGCTGCCGAGAATCAGCAGAATAGACACAATCCCACACGCGAATGCCACTATTTTTGTGACGATGCTCATGTTCCGCATTTTAACCTCCCTCAATGTGCGCGTTCAAGGCCAGAAGATTCGTTTTGTCCGCAATCTTTTTGATCAGTTCTGTGATCTCGCTGATCCGGCTCGCGGCATCCCTAAATCCATCTGGTTCCATTCCCTGCTCGTGGTTCCATTCCCTGCTCGTGGTTCCATTCCCTGCTCGTGGTTCCATTCCCTGCTCGTGGTTCCATTCCCTGCGTCTGGTTCCATTCCCTGCTCGTGGTTTCATTCCCTGCTCGTGGCAAATCCGGCAGAGGGGACAGGTCCGAACTGGGCTGATGAAAATGTCACAGACAGAGTTGTCGATTGTGATCCCGTTTGTTCCCCCCATTTTTTTTGCTTTGAAAATCAGCCAGTTGCAAAATGCGGGGGAACAAAACTGGGATCAGCTTTTGGGAACATCGGCAACATTTTCATCACCCCAGGTCCGAACCGAGCGTGGATGGTACCCACCTGAATCTGACATATACCTGATTTTCTGATGTGCATCAAGCCAAAACCAACTTTTTTAAGCGAAGTGTTGAAATCCACATTTCATTATGTTATTTAATTAATTAATCTGTGTACAGGACAAAAAGTCGCGAAGGCGAGAAACCCGGCTTTTTCTTGCAGTTGGAGAGTCAACCCGTCTGGGAAAAAAGCTTGCCCCCGACGTTTTTTATCGGGGCCGGGTTTCTTGCCCATTCCCGAATTTTTGTCTTGGACACAGTTAATTAAGTACTTGGCCATATGTTTTCAGGTGTCTGCATATGAGGGACAACCTTCCCAT
>JAOZRQ010000010.1 GCA_029940115.1 Desulfobacterales bacterium | reverse complement strand
GGCAGGCCGCGACGTATTCCCCCAAGCTGTAGCCGACCATCGCCCGGGGACGGATCCCCCAAGAGATCAGCAGGCTGGCCAGCGCATATTCGACGGCAAAGGTAACGGGCTGGATGACGGCGGCCTGGTTCAGCCGCTCCGCCGCGGGGGAGAGGGGGGCGTCATCCCGGCCCAGCATGGCCCGCAGGTCGAATCCCCCTGTCCGGCTCTCCCTTCTCTCTCCTGCCGGGTAGAGCAGGTCAGACAGTCTGGCTCCGAGGTGGGGACGCAATGTCTCGCAACATTCCTCGATGCATTGCCTGAAGACCGGCTCGGATCGGTGGAGTCCCTCGGCCATGTGCAGGTAATGGTCGCCCACGCCCGGAAACATGAAGACCACATCCCTCTCCTCCGTCCGGACGTGGGAATACGGGGATTTTCCGGGTCCAGATCGGGAAAGGGTCTCGCTGGCGTCTCGGAGACTGCCGCACACACAGAACCGCCGATGCGGAAGGGCGCTCCGGCCTACCTGTAGGGTGTATGCCGCGTCGGCCAAGCTGACATCGGGATGCGCCTCAAAGTGTGCGGCGAGTCTCTCAGCGGCCCTGTCCAGTGCCGGTGCCGTCTTCGCCGAAAGGATGACGAGGTGCTGATCCCTCCCCTCCGGGGAGTCCTCTGGCACGGGTGCCTCCTCGAGGACGACATGGACATTGGTTCCGCCGATGCCCATGGAGGATACGCCTGCCCGCAAGGGTTGCGGCGTGTCCCATTCCCGGAACTCTTGGCTGACGTAAAAGGGGGAGTCCTCAAAATTGATGTTCGGGTTCGGCTCGTAAAAGTGCAGGCTCGGCGGGATCTCCCGGTTTTTGAGGCAGAGCAGAGCCTTGACAAGCCCGGCCACCCCCGCGGCCGTGTCGAGGTGGCCGATGTTGGTCTTGACCGACCCGATCGCGCAGAACTGCCGCCTCGTCGTGTCGAAGGCCTGGGTCAGGGCCTGTACCTCGATGGGATCGCCTAGGAGGGTTCCGGTCCCGTGGGTCTCCACATAGCCAACCGTCTCAGGGGGGACGCCGGCCGCGGAGAGTGCGGCCCGAACCACGTCGGCCTGGGCCCCTACGCTCGGCGCGGTGTAGCCGACCTTCCCACTTCCGTCGTTGTTGGCCGCGATCCCTCGGATCACCCCATGGATGGAATCCCGGTCCGAGAGGGCCGCGTCCAGGGGCTTCAGCAGAACCACCCCGATCCCCTCCCCGCCCACGGTTCCGTCCGCTTGTGCGTCAAAGGCCCTGCAATGTCCGTCGGATGAGGCGACCATCCCCTCCTGATGCAGATACCCGGATTTCCGAAGGACCGTCACGCTCACCCCACCAGCCAAGGCCATGTCACACGCGCCGCTCGCCAATTCCCGGCACGCGGTGTGGACGGCCATCAGGGCACTGGAGCAGGCGGCCTGCACGAGGGCCGCCGGCCCCCTCAGGTTCAGCTTGTACGCGACCCGGGTCGGCAGGAAGTCCCTGCCGGCCAGTTGGGTGACGGCGAATCCCCCCAGCAGGTCGGCCTTCGGGGAGGACATGGCGAGAGATTCCCATTCTCCATTGGATGCCCCGGCATACAGGCCGATCCGTCCGTCATAAGATTCGGGAGCGTACCCCGCATCCTCCAGCGTCCGCCACGCATGCTCATGGAACAGCCGCGTCTGCGGATCCATGAGTTCGGCCTCATTGGGGGAATAGCCGAAGAACCGGGCATCGAAGTGTTTCTTATCCTCCAGGATGCCGCCGGATGTCCTCACGTAATGGGAATCGTTCAACAACGAGGAGTCAACCCCGGCCTCAAGCAATTCCTCATCCGTGAAGAATGTCAGTGACTCGACTCCGTTCTTCAGGTTCTCCCAGAATTCGGTGATCTCCTTGGCCCCCGGAAACGCGACGGAGATGCCGATGATGGCGACATCCCGGCTGGCCGGCCGCTCTCTTGTGGCGACCCTCTCCTCCTCGGCCTCGTATGCCTCGGGTCGGAGATATCGGGCCAGTGCGGCCACCGTGGGATGCTGAAACAGATCCGCCACGGAGATATCATTTTCAAAGGCCTTCCGGAGGCGGCTGTGGACTTTGATCACGAGCAGCGAATGGCCGCCGATGTCGAAGAAGTTGTCATGAACCCCCACCTGTTCCCTTCCGAGAACATCCCGCCATATGGCACGGATCTGCCCTTCGACATCGTTTTGGGGCGCGGTGGGAAAAGATTCGGAATCGGCCGCGTCGGGATCCGGCAAGGCCTTGCGGTCAATCTTGCCGTTGGGTGTCAGGGGGAGGACCTCCATGAGCACCATGCGCGCGGGGATCATGTGGTCCGGCAGTGTCCGCCTTAGATGATCCCGCAGCTCGGAGACGCTGGCCTCTCCCGCAACATATGCGACAAGCTGCTTGTCGCCGGACGGGGCCTCCCTCGCGACGACGACGCTGTCCCTGACGGACGGATGTGCCGACAGTGCCGCGCCGATCTCCCCAAGTTCGATCCGGAAGCCCCGGATTTTGACCTGATGGTCCGCCCGACCCAGATACTGGATGTTCCCATCCGGAAGATTACGGCAGAGGTCGCCGGTCCGGTATAGACGGGACCCGGGTTCGTCACTGAGGGAGTTCGGGACGAACCGCTCCGCTGTGAGCCCGGGGCGGCCCAGATAGCCCCGGGCCAGATTGCGTCCCGATATGAACAGCTCTCCCGGCACCTCGGCCGGAAGCGGCTCCCCGTCGCATTGCGCCAATATGTGACATCCCACGTTGTCAATCGGCCGCCCCATGAGCGGCCTCGTCTCCTTTCCGAACGGATGGACGGTGGTGCAGACGCTGTTCTCCGTGGGACCGTACTCATTGTGCAGTCCCACTTCCGGAAGCGTCTTGAAATGTGTCCTCACCAAGTCCTCCGTAAAGTTCTCGCCCGCGACGGTCACCATCCTCAACCCTCCCAAGGCGTGGGGAATCTCGTCGAGCAGGATCCTGTAGAATTGGGGGGTGATCAGGAAGTGGCTTATCTTGTGATCCGAGATCAAGCTTTCCAGACGATCCGTCCGACGCCGCCCGGACTCCTCGATCAGCACAAGCTTGGACCCATTGATCAGGGGGGTGAGGATGTCCTCGACGGAGCTGTCGAATGAGAGGGAGGGGATCTGCAGGACGACATCCTCTCCTCCGAAGCCGTAGCATGCACTGCGCCAGAGGAGGGTGTTGAGGATTGTCCGGTGTTCGATCACCACCCCCTTCGGTATTCCCGTGGAACCGGACGTGTAGATCATGTATGCCGGATTGTCCGGCCTGACGCCAGTCCGTTCCCCTGCCTGGTGCCGGGCACGGTGTCGGGCATGGGCAAGAGCAGGGACGGGGGCAAGGGAACCATCCAAGCAGATCGTATGCGCCTCATGCCCGGACAGCAACGGTGTCAGTCTCTCCTGTGTCACCACCACCTCGACATCGGCATCCGCCAACATGAACGCCAGCCGCTCCTTGGGATACTCCGGGTCCAAGGGGAGGTATGCGCCGCCGGCCTTCATGATCCCCAGGATTCCCGTGATCATCTCCGCAGAGCGTTCCATGCATATTCCAACAGGCACCTCGGGAACGACCCCCATCAAGATCAGGCGATGCGCCAGTTGATTGGCACGGGCGTCCAACTCCGAATAGGTCACCTGTAGACTCTCAGACGCCAGTGCCACCGCGTCCGGTGTGTGCTCCGCCTGCGTCTCAAACAGATGGTGGACACACCTCTCTGGCCGGTGTTCCGTGCGGGTGTCGTTCCACTCGCAAATCATCTGATGCCGCTCCGCCTCGGTCAGCAGGGGCAGCCCGGAGATCTTCCGGGCCGGATCCGCGACCATGCCCCCGAGGATGACCCGGAGATGCTCCAACATGCGGGCGATGCCCTCCGGATCAAAGCGGTTTTTGTCGTAGGTCATGACAAGCTCCAAGGCCTCGCCGGGTCCCGTCGCCAGTGTCAGGGGATAGTTGGTCCGTTCCACCGCTCGGACATGGCTCATCGGCAGGACGTCGTCCGGCTTTCCCAAGAGTTCGTCAGCCGGATAGTTGCCAAAGACTAGGATGCTCTCAAACAGCGGGGTTCCCCCGGGCACGTCGCTCCGCGCCCAGATGTCCGTCAGGGGGAGGTGGGCGTGGTCATCACACCGGCCTTGGCTGGCCTGAAGGTCGTCTATGAGCGCCATGACGTCGGTGGTCCGGGAAAGCCTCACGCGCACTGGCACCGTGTTGATGAACAGGCCCACCATCTCCTCCGCGCCGGTTAGTCCCGCGGGGCGTCCCGAGACCGTGGCCCCGAAGACGACATCCGCCTCGCGGCTGTAGCGGCTGAGAAGCACGGCCCAAGCTCCCCGGACCACGGTGCCCAAGGTGACCCGGGCCGTCCGGGCAAGGGCCTCCAGATTCGATGTCAAGGTCTCCGACAGGGTAAGGGATGCGTCATCGTATGTCGGGCCGTCCGGGGTGCCGGGGGACTTCGCTGTGACCAGGGGCGTGGCCGCGGCAAAGCCGGCCAGCTCCTTCTGCCAGAATGCGCCAGCAGCATCCGCATCCTGTCGGCGGAGCCAAGCGATGTAATCCCGGTACGGCCTCCTGTGCGGAAACGAGATGTTCTCCCCCCGGCACAGCCCGGCGTAGTCGTCAATGACCTCCCCGAAGATGATCGGCATGCTCCACCCATCCGCCAAGATGTGGTGGAAGCTCAGGACGAACTCGTGAGATGCCTCGTCCGTGCGGATGAGGGTACATCGGATCAGGGGCGCGTGGGCCATGTCGAATCCCCGGATCCTATCCCGCTTGATGATCCGCTCGGATTCCCTCTCCTGCTCCCCGACGAAGATATGCCGCAGGTCGCAGGAGCGCCAAATCAATGTGACGGATCTGTGAACCAGCTGGAGCGGCTCCTCCAGACCTTCGGACACGACCGAGCTGCGCAGGACCGGATGCCGATCCACGGCCCGTTGCCATGCCCGGCGGAACGCCCCTTCGTCCAGATCGGTCTCCAAGGTTACGCAGAACTGCTCAAAATACATGTCCGACCGGGATTCAAGGAGCGTATGAAAGAGCATCCCCTGTTGCATGGGGGAGAGCGGGTAGAGGTCCTCGATTTCTCCACGATCACGAACGAGTTCGTCCAGCGCGGACTGGGAGATGTCAGCGAGTGGAACGTCCGAGGGTGTCAGGCCACCCGCGTCGGGCGACTGGCAATGGGCGATCAAGCCCCGCAACGCCGTCATGAAATCTTGGGCCAAGTCCTCCACCGTCTCCCTGTCGTGGATGTTGCGGCTGTAGGTCCAGTCCAAGCCAAGTCTTCCGCCGGCGACCATTCCGTTGATGTCGATCAGATGGTCGCGCACCCGCCGGGGGCTGTGATCCAGTCCCGTATAGGCCTCCGCAGGGGAGAACATGTCCGACCCGGAGACGGACTCATCGAATTGTCCGAGGTAGTTGAAACAGATGTCGGGATCCGGTGCCGCCTTCAATGCGTTCCGGAGTTCCTCGTCGGAGGTCATATGCCGGAGAATGCCGTATCCGATCCCATTCCCCGGGATGGCCCGCAATTGCTCTTTGACGGATTTGATCAGATCCCCGAGATCATCATGCGTCAGCGAGAGCCTTACCGGATAGAGGCTGGTGAACCAGCCGACCGTGCGGGAGATGTCGATGTCGTCAAAGATATCCTCCCTGCCGTGGCCCTCCAGGTGGAACAGTATCTCCTTCCCTTTCATGTGCTGGCTCACCGCTTGGGCCAGCGCGGTCAGCAGGATATCGTTGATCTGCGTCCGATAGACTGGTGGCATGTCCCGGAGGAGTGCATGGGTCTCCTCCTCGGTCAGGGCGACGGAGACGGTCCCTGACGAGGCGACGGTATTGTCCGACACGTCATGCGGCCGGTCCGTCGGCAGACGCGGGATGTCCCCTCGACAGAGATTCAGCCAGTGGGCCTTCTCGCCCAGCAGGGTCTCCGAGTCCGCGTGATCCGACAGGCGCAAGGCCCATTCGCGGAATGAGGTCGTCTTCGGTGGAATCCGCACCGGTCGGCCGACCAAGAGCTGCCCACAGGCGGTCTCCATATCCTCCAAGAGGATGCGCCACGACACACCGTCCACCGCGAGGTGGTGGATGACGATGAGGAGATGGTTGTTTGGTGTTTGGTGTTTGGTGTTTGGTGGGTGTTGTCCGTTGTCTGTCGTCCCTCCCATTTTGTAATAGACGGCCTTCAGGAGCATTCCGATGGAGAGGCTCAGGCTGGCTTGGACATCTGCCGCGTGGGATTCCAAGGCTGGAAGCCGCCCGTCCTCCGGGAGGGCGGAGAGGTTAACGGTCTCAAGGGAGGAGAGCGTGTCCGACGGGGCCGTGCAGACCGCATGCCATCCGTCCTCGGTCTCCGTGAACGCCATGCGGAGCGCATCGTGATGGCGGATCAGAGCGGTCAACGCCCTGTCGAGTGTCTCGGGCGACAGGCTGTCGGAAACTTCCATCAGCACCGACTGGTTGAAATGGTGCGGATCCGCTGAAGGGGGATCGAGGAACTCCCGCATGATGGGGGTCAGCGGGAGATCACCGACCACAGCCCCCTGCTCGGCACGGACGCCCGCCCCTTCTCCGGCCACACCGGCCAGCGCCCCAAGGGTCTGATGCTCAAACATCTGTCGGACGGTCAGGGAAAGGCCGGCCGCCGCGGCCCGGGAGACGACCCGGATGCTGAGGATCGAGTCGCCGCCGAGGGAGAAGAAGTTGTCGTGGATGCCGGCGCGTCCCCCTCCTAGGACCTCCTCCCATATTTGGGCCAAGGTCCTCTCGTTCCGTGTCTGGGGTGCGACGTAGCCGCCCTTGGATATGCCGGACATGTCCGGTTCAGGCAATGCCCTGCGGTCCACCTTGCCGTTGGGCGTCAGCGGCAGGGCCTCCATGGGGACGAAGTGCGCGGGGATCATGTGGTCCGGCAGCTTTCGTCCCAGAAAATCCCGCAGCTCGGAGGTGTCGGCCTCCCCCACGATGTATGCGGCCAGCTGCCTGTCCCCGGACGGGGACTCCCTCGCGATGACAATGTTGTCCCTGACGGACGGATGTTCCGACAGCGCCGCCCCGATCTCTCCGAGCTCGATTCGGAATCCCCGGATTTTGATCTGATGGTCGGCTCGGCCCAGAAACTCGATGTTCCCATCCGGCAGATGGCGGCAGAGATCGCCGGTCCTGTAAAGGCGGGAACCGGGATCCCCGGCGAAGGGGTCGGGGATGAATTTTTCCGCGGTGAGATCTGGCCGGATGTGATATCCCCTGGCAAGACTCGCCCCGCTGGTGCAAAGCTCGCCGGGTACACCTATGGGGACAGGGCCGACATGTCCGTCCGTGACATAGACCCTCACGTTGTCCACGGGACGTCCGATGTGGGGCGGCCTGTCCCGCGGTTCGGCGGCCACGGGGCCCGAGGTCGTCACAACCGCGTTCTCGGTGGGACCGTAATTGTTGACCAGCCTGAAGGAAAGGTCGGAGGGGCGGAGACGGAGCGCGTCCCCCCCGGTCAGCATCAGTCGGAACGTCCGGTCTCCCGGCCATTCCAAGGGGAGCAACGCCTCCGCCAGCGGTGTCGGGGCAAACGCGGCGGTGATCCCCTCCGACACCATGAGGTCCCTCAGATCGGGGGGGGAAACGGTTATCTCCGATCCGACCGGGAGGACGCACGCGCCGGCCACAAGATGCGGCCACAGCTCCCACACGGACGCGTCGAACGCCGTCCCGGCCAGCAGGGGGGCCCTGTCCGAGGCGGTCGTCCCAAATGCGCGGATGTGCCAGAAGGTCAGGTTGGTCAGCCCGCCGTGCGAGACGGTGACCCCCTTGGGTCTTCCAGTTGAACCGGATGTGTAGATCAGGTATGCGGCATTCTCCGGCCGGACGTTGCGGACGGGGTTGGCCCATTCCTCTCCGGATGGGTCACTTTCTTGGTCCAGGCAGATCGTATGCGCCACATGTTCGGAGAGCAGGGGCATCAGCCTCTCCTCGGTCACCAACGCGACGACATCGGCATCCACCAGCATGAACGCCAGTCGCTCCCCCGGATAGGCCGGATCCAGGGGGAGGTATGCGCCGCCAGCCTTCAGAGTCCCCAGTATTCCCGTGACCATCTCCGCACAGCGCGGCATGCATATCCCGACAGGCACCTCGGGGCCAACCCCAAGGGAGATCAGATGGTGCGCCAGCTGGTTGGCACGGGCGTTCAGGGCCGAGTATGTCACCTGCTGGTTTTCAAATACCAGCGCCAGCGCATCCGGCTGCCATTCCGCCTGCTCCTCAAACAGATGATGGGCACATCGGTCCGCCGGGTATTCCGTGCGGGTGTCGTTCCACTCGCAGAGTATCTGGTGCCTCTCCTCGTCGGTCAGCAGGGGCAGATCGGAGATTCTTCGTTCCGGGTCCGCGGCAATCCCCTCCAGCAGGGTCAGAAAATGTCCGATCATCCGGGTGATCCGGTCGTCGTCAAAGAGATCTGTGGAGTATTCAAATGCGCCGGCCATTCCCTCCGACGTCTCCTCCATGCTCAGTGTCAGGTCGAACTTCGAGATGTCGTGTTCCGCGTCCAAGGACGTCAGGATCAGGCCGGACAGTCCCGGAAATTCCGCGGGCGTGTTCTGCATGGCGAACATGACTTGGAACAGTGGATTGTGGCTGAGACGCCTGTCGAGGTGCAGATCCTCCACCAGTTGCTCAAACGGAATGTCTTGGTGTGCGTATGCATCCAGCGTCACCCGCGTCACCCGGTTCAGCAGCTCGGTGAACGTGGGTTCCCCGGACAGGTCGGCCCTCAGCACGAGGGTGTTGACGAAAAAGCCGATCAGGGGCTCGATCTCTTTGTGGTTCCGGTTGGCGACTGGTGTGCCGATCAGGATGTCCTCCTGTCTCGCATAACGGCAGAGCAGTGTCAAAAAGGCCGCGTGAAGGGCCATGAACAGGCTGCCCCCCGACTTCCGGCCGAGTTCCCCCAGTCTCCCTGTCAGTTCGGGGGAGATGGTGAACGCCTGTGTGTGTCCCCTGAACGTCTGCACGGGCGGACGGGGATGATCCGCAGGAAGTTCCAGGAACGAGGGTGCGGCGGCAAGTTGGCCCTTCCAGTACTCCGATTGCTCCTCAAGTCTCTCCCCTGTCAGCAGATCTCTCTGCCACACCGCGAAGTCGGCATACTGGATCGTGAGTTCCGGCAGGGGCGAAAGCCTGCCTCCGGAAAACGCCTCGTACAACGCGGCCAGTTCATTGACGAATATGCCGACCGACCAGCCATCGGAGACAATGTGATGCATGGTAGTCAGCAGGACATGGTCATCATGCCCGAGTCTCAGCAGGCCTGCTCTGATTAGCGGACCTTCCGAGAGGTCGAAGGGCCTCCCTGCCTCTTCGGACGCCAAGCGGTCCGTGTCACGGGTCTTTTTGTCATCCGGCAAATCCCGCAGATCCGTCAGCGGAAGGCCGATTTTCAGGGCGGGGGAGATGATCTGGACCGGCTGGCCCTCCTTCTTGGCAAACGTGGTCCGCAATGCCTCATGCCGACGGATGATCTCGTCAAACGCCCCTTCCATCGCACGAATGTTGAGAGTCCCCTTGAGACGCAACGCGGCCGGCATGTTGTAAACCGAATGTTGAACCTCGAACTGTTCCAAAACCCAGAGGCGTTGCTGGGCAAAGGAGAGCGGCAAGTCTTGGTTCCGACCCACCGGTCTGATCTGCGCGGGCGGAGACGGACGCGTGACACCATCAAGGAAGGCGATGATCTCCGTCTTTCGTTCGGACAGCTCGGCGCGCAACGCCGGCGACAGTGCACCTTTTGGGGCTTTCAGGCGCAACTTCTCCCCCTCTGTCCAGAATTTTATGCCTGATTGCCGAAGTTCGGAAAGCAATTTTTCGACAGGTCTCATAAGATGATATCCTCCTCCTCTTCGTCGGTGATGTCATCGACCGTCTCCCTGCTCTGATCTGCCCAGCAGACGGTGTCGATGTATTCTCCGAGGGCGATTACTGTCGGGGCCTCAAAGAGGGTGCGAAGCGGAACCTCGACCTGAAATGCCTCCCGCAGCCTGGAGACCACCTGGGTCGCGAGCAGGGAATGGCCGCCCAGCTCAAAAAAGTCATCCCGAACTCCCACCCTCTCACGACCCAGCACATCGGCCCATATGGATGCGATGGCCTCTTCGGTCGGATTGCGCGGAGGGATATGCTCCTCGCGGGTCTCCGACATGTCCGGATCGGGCAGGGCCTTGCGGTCAATCTTGCCGTTGGGCGTCAGGGGGAGGGCCTCCATGAATACAAAGTGCGCGGGGATCATGTAATCCGGCAGTTTATTCCTCAGGTGATCCCGCAGTTCGGAAGCACCGGTCTCTCCGACAACGTATGCGGCAAGTTGCCTGTCGCCGGACGGGGCCTCCCTCACGATGACGACGCTGTCCCTCACGGACGGATGTCCGGACAGCACCGCCCCGATCTCCCCAAGTTCGATCCGGAAGCCCCGGATCTTGACCTGATGGTCGGCGCGGCCGATGAACTCAATGTTGCCATCCGGCAGGTGACGGCAGAGATCGCCGGTTTTGTACATGCGGGAACCGGATTCGCTGCCGAAGGGATCGGGAACGAATTTTTCCGAGGTGAGGTCAGGTCTGCCGACATAACCCCTGGCAAGACATGCGCCGCCGATGTGAAGCTCGCCGGGAACTCCTGCCGGAACCGGCCGCTTCCGCTTATCGAAAACATATGTCCGCACATTCGCGACGGGTCTGCCTATCGGCGGGGAGACGGGGCATGCCTCCGGGGCATCCGTCAGCATGAAGGCCGTGACAACGTGGGTTTCCGAAGGCCCGTAATGATTGTGCAACACACACCGTTCCGCCCTCCTCAGCAACATTCGGATGTCATCGGTCAGCGAAAGCTGCTCCCCGGCGGTGATGATCTCCCGGAGACTTCCGCTTGGGAGTTCGGAGCAGGGCGGGGCAAGATGGCGCAGGACCACGGGAGGCAGGAATATCCTTCCGAGCGACTCTGTCCGGATCAGTTCCGACAGGGCCTCCGGATCCGCCCTTGTCCCTTCCGGGATCAGTACCAGCGTTCCGCCCGAGCACCAGGTTGAGAACATTTCCTGGAACGAGACGTCGAAGTTCAGGGAGGCGAACTGCATGGTCCTCAACCCCCCTCGGAATGCCGGGCTTCCGGTCTGCCACGAGATCAGATTGGACAACGGCAGGTGCCCCATGGCGATGCCTTTGGGGCGGCCTGTGGATCCCGACGTGTAGATCACATATGCCACGTTTCCCACGGAGACGTCCGTCCGCGGATTCTCGCCATTCTCCCGGGATGTGAGATTCCCGGCGGTGTCCGTGAGGAGGACATGTGCCCCATGCGCCGGCAAGCTTTCGGAGATTTTCTCCTGTGTCAGCAACACCCGCATGTCCGACTCTTCGATCATGAATCGCAGGCGGTCCTTCGGATAGGCCGGATCCAATGGCACATAGGTGCCGCCAGCTTTTAGAATTCCCAATACTCCGGTAACCATCTCGGTGCAACGCTCCACACATATGCCAACAGGAACGTCGGGGGCGACCCCGAGCGACATCAGATGATGTGCCAGCCGATTGGCATGGACATTCAATTCCGAATAGGTCACCTGCCGGTCTTCAGACACCACCGCCATCGCATCCGGTGTCCGTTCTGCCTGCTCCTCAAACAGATGGTGAATGCATCTCCCCTCCGGATATGCCGTCTTGGTGTCGTTCCACTCGTGAAGCACCTGATGCCTCTCCGCCTCGGTCAGCAGGGGCAGCTCGGAGATCTTCTGGGCCGGATCAGCAACCATTCCCCCGAGGATGAGTCGGAGATGGTTCAGCATGCGGGCGATGCCCGCCGGATCGAAGCGATTCCTGTCATAAATCATCATCAGTTTCAGGGTCCTGCCGGGCCCCGTCAGCAGAGTGAGGGGATAGTTGGTCCGTTCCACCGACCAGGCACGGCTCACGGGCAGGACGTCGTCTAATCCTCCCAAGGATTCGTCTGTCGGATAGTTTTCAAAGACGAGGATGCTCTCAAACAGCGGGGTTCCCCGGGGCACGTCGCTTTGCATCTGGATGTCCGTCAAGGGGATGTGGATGTGGTCATCGCACCGGGCCTGCCCGGCCTGGAGGTCGTCCAGCAGCGCGGCCACGTCGGTCTCCCGCGAGATTCCGACGCGCACCGGTACCGTGTTGATGAGCAGGCCCACCATCTCCTCCGCGCCGGCCAGCGACGCGGGCCGTCCCGAGACCGTGGCCCCAAACACGATGTCCCCCTCGGCACTGTAGCGGTTGAGCAAGACGGCCCAGGCCCCCCGAATCACGGTGCTGAGAGTGACCCGAGCCTTCCGGGCGAGTCCCTCCATATCCGACGTCAGGCTCTCCGACAGGGTGAGGGACGCATCGTCATATTCCGGATTCGTCAGGCTCCCGGGGGACGTCGCGGTGACTAAGGGCGTGGGCGCGGTGAAGCCCGCCATCTCCCCCCGCCAGAATTCCCGGGCCGACTCTGTATCTTGTCGGCGGAGCCAAGCGATGTAGTCTCGATAGGGCCTCCTGTGCGGAAGCGGGGTATCCTCCCCTTGGCATCGCGCGGCGTAGTCGGCGGTGACCTCCCCGAAGACGATGGGGGTGCTCCATCCGTCTGCGAGGATGTGGTGGAAGCTCAGGACGAACTCGTAACGCGCCTCGCCCGTGCGGATGAGGATGCACCGCATCAGAGGCGGGCGGGCCATGTCGAATCCCCGGTCCCGGTCCTCCTCGCGGAGTCTGTCAGATTCCGCCCGCTGGCCGTCTAAGGAGAGATGCCGCAGGTCACAGTCATGCCAGGGCAGCGTGACCGAGCGGTGAACGATCTGAAGCGGCTCCTCCAGTCCCTCCGACACGATTGAGGTGCGTAGGATCGGATGTCGATCCACGACCCGTTGCCATGCCTGACGAAACGCCTCTTCGTCTAGGCGGGTCTCCAAGGTCAGGCATATCTGCTCAAAATAGACACCCGAGCGGGGGTCGTACAGCGTGTGGAACAGCATCCCCCGCTGCATGGGGGAGAGCGGATAGATGTCCTCAACATTCCCTTGCTCACGGGTCAGCCCGTCCAGCAAGGACTGGGAGATGTCGGCCAGTGGAACGTCCGAGGGTGTCATGCCCCCTGCCTCCGGAGACTGGCATAGGGCGATCAGCCCTCGCAACGCCGTCATGAAGTCTCCGGCCAGCCTCTCCACAGTCTCCCTGTCATGGATGTTTTCGCTGTAGGTCCAGCCCAGGTCAAGCTTCCCGTGAATGACCATTCCATTGACCTCAATCAGATGGTCGCGCACTCTCCGGGGGCCATGCTCCGATCCCGCGGCGGCCTCCGCGGGGGAGAACAGGTCCGACCCGGAGAAGGTTTCGTCGAACTGTCCGAGATAGTTGAAGCAGATGCCGGGCCGGGGCATGCCTTCCAAGGGCTCTCGAATCGCCGTGTCGGAGGCCATGTTCCGGAGAATGCCATATCCGACTCCCCGTCCCGGGACGGATCGGAGTTGCTCCTTGACCGACTTGATCAGCCCCCCGGGATCGCCATGCGAGAGTGAGAGCCTCACCGGAAATAGACTGGTGAACCAGCCGACCGTGCGGGAGATGTCGATGTCGTCAAAGAGCTCCTCCCTGCCATGCCCCTCCAGGTCGAACAGGACCTCTCCGCCTCCCGTGTGCCGACCCACCGCCTGGGCCAGCGCGGTCAGCAGGATGTCGTTGACCTGCGTCCGATAGACTGGCGGCACGTCCCGGAGCAACGCGTCGGTCTCCTCCTCATCCAAGGAGACGGAGACGGTCCTTGCCGAGGCGATGGTGTTCTCCGACATGTCATGCGGCCGATCCGTCGGCAGATGTGGCACGTCATCTCGGCAGATATTCAGCCAGTGCGCCTTCTCGCTCAAGAGGGTCTTGGAATCCGCATGTTCCGACAGATGCATGGCCCATTCGCGGAATGACGTCGTCTTCGGGGGGAGTTTCACCGGCCGGCCCGCCGCGACCTGCCCGCAGACGGTCTCCAGGTCCTCCAGCAAGATGCGCCACGACACGCCGTCCACCGCGAGATGGTGGATCACAATGAGAAGGTTGTCCGTTGTTTGTTGTCCATTGTCCGTTGTCCGGGTCCCTCCCATTTTGTAATGGGCCGCCTTCAGGAGCATGCCGTCGGAGAGGCTCAGGCCGGCCTGCACACCCGCAGCGTGGGCATCTAAGGCCGGAAGCCGCCCGTCCTCCGGGAGAGCGGAGAGGTCAACGGTCTCAAGGAGGGAGGCCGCGTCCGACGGGGCCGTGCAGGTCGCATGCCATCCGTCCCCGGCTTTCGTGAACGCCATGCGGAGCGCGTCGTGGTGACGGACCAGCGTCTCCAATCCCCTGCCGAGCGTACCGGGCGACAGACTGTCGGGAATCGCCAGCAGCACCGACTGGTTGAAATGGTGCGGATCGGCGCAGGGAGGCTCCAAAAACTCCCGCATGATCGGGGTCAGCGGGAGCTCGCCGACAACGGATCCTTGGTCCGCATGGATACCCGTCCTCTCCGCCGCCGCGCCGGCCAGCTCGAAAAGAGTCTGATGCTCGAATATCTGGCGGACGGTCAGGGAAAGGCCGGCCTCGGCCGCTCGGGAGACGACCCGGATGCTGAGGATCGAGTCGCCGCCGAGGGAGAAGAAGTTCTCATGGATGCCGACACGTCCCACCCTCAGCACCTCCTCCCATATCCGGGCAAGAATCTTTTCGTTTTGGGTCTGGGGCGCGGCATAGCTGGCCTCGGACATGACGGACATGTCCGGCTCGGGCAACGCGTTCCGGTCCACCTTGCCGCTGGAGGTCAGGGGAAGGGCGTCCATGAAGACAAAATGGGCGGGAATCATGTGGTCCGGGAGTCTCCTCCTTAGATGATCCCGCAATTCGGAGGCACCGATATCGCCGACAATGTATGCGATGAGTTGCCTGTCACCGGACGGGGCCTTCCTCGCGACGACGACGTTCTCCCTGACGGAGGGATGTTCCGAGATCGCCGCGCCGATCTCCCCGAGTTCGATCCGGAAGCCCCGGATCTTGACCTGATGGTCTGTCCGGCCCTGGAACTCGATGGCCCCGTCCGGCAGATGGCGGCACAAGTCCCCGGTCCTGTATAGACGGGCCCCGGGGACGCTGCCAAGTGAGTCCGGAACGAATCGTTCAGCGGTGAGATCTGGACGGTTCAGATAGCCCCTGGCAAGTCCCGCGCCGGCGACGCCGAGCTCGCCAGACGCACCGATCGGAACCAGTTGCAGACGGGTGTCCGCAATGTAGAGGCGTGTGTTGGCGATGGCGCGTCCGATGGGAGGGGGGGCGTCAGGCGGATGTCCGATCCTGTGATAGGTGCTGCAGACGGTCGCCTCCGTCGGGCCATAAGTGTTGCAGATCGCGGTCCTGCCGAGAAGGTTGTCGATGTGGGAGGGGCGGAGGATGTCCGCCCCGCTGATCAGAAGTCTGAGCCCAGCCAGGTCGTCCGCACGGGTGTTCAGATGGCCCACCGCGGCCGGGGAGAGGCTCAACACGGTGATCCGGTGCGTTAGAATGTCGGAGAGCAACGTGTTCAAATCCCGGGAACTCCGGCAGATGGCAAGTCTTGCCGCGGTGCAGAGGCTCGGGTATATCTCCTCGACCGATGCGTCGAACGTGACGGCGGTCTGGCAGAGTAGTCTGTCCTGGGAGCCGATGCCGAACTCGCGGACAAAGGTCATGACGTAGTCGTAAAGGCTCCGGTGTCCGACAGCCACCCCTTTGGGACGACCCGTGGAGCCGGACGTGTAGATGACATACGCGGGGTTCTCCGGCCTGACCGTGCTGACGGGATTGTCGTCCCTTTCCCCGAATGTGCCGGCGTCCCTGTCCGGGCAGACGATGAGCATTTCATGCGTCGGTAGCAAAGGGACCAGTCTTTCCTGTGTCATCAGCACCCCGACATCGGCATCCGCCAGCATAAATGCCAGCCGTTCCCTCGGATACTCCGGATCTAGGGGAAGGTATGCGCCGCCGGCCTTCAGAATCCCCAAGAGTCCCATGATCACCTCCGCACAGCGTTCCATGCATATCCCGACGGGCGCCTCGGGCCCGACCCCGAGCGACATCAGGTGATGCGCCAGCCGGTTGGCACGGGCATTCAGCTCCGAATAGGTCACCTGCCGATTCTCAGACACCACCGCCACCGCGTCCGGTGTCCGTTCCGCCTGCTCCTCAAACAGGTGGTGGACACACTTGTCTGTCGGGTATTCCGTGTCTGTGTCATTCCATTCCCAAAGGATTTGATGCCGCTCCGCCTCAGTCAGCAATGGCAGTTCGGATATCCTCTGGTCTGGATCCGAGGCGATGCCCGCCAGCAGGGTCAAAAAATGTCCGATCATCCGGGTGATCGTGGCATGATCAAAGAGGTCGGTGTTGTACTCAAATGATCCGGCGACTCCCTCCGGCGTCTCCCATACGTCCAAAGACAGGTCGAACTTCGAGATGTCATGCCCTGCCTCCAGGGGTGTCAGCGTCAGGCCGGGCAGATCCGGAAAGTCCGCGGGCGCGTTTTGCATGGTGAACATGACCTGGAACAGCGGGTGATGGCTGAGGTTCCTCTCCAGCCGCAACTCGTCCACCAGCCGCTCGAACGGAACCTCCTGATGCTCATACGCGTCCAAGGTCACCTGTCTCACGCGACCCAGAAGATCGGAGAAGGTCGGCTCCCCGGACAGGTCGGTCCGCAACACCAGGGTGTTGAGCAGAAATCCGATCAGCGGCTCGGTCTCCTTGTAGTTTCGTCCGGCGATCGGTGTCCCGACCAAGATATCCTCGTATCCGCTGTGACGGAACAGCAGGGTCGAGAAGGCCGCGTGGAGGGTCATGAATAGGCTGACACCCGACTCCCGGCTCAAGTCTCTCAGCGCGGCGGTGGTCCCCCGCGCCACTGAGAACGTCTGTGTGCCGCCCTCGAACGTCTGCACGGGCGGACGAGGCCGGTCCGTGGGAAGCTCCAGCAACGGAGGCGTGCCTGCTAGCTGACTTTTCCAGAACCCGAGCTGTTTCTCCAGGAACTCGCCGGTCAGCCGTTCTCTCTGCCATACCGCGAAGTCCGCATATTGCACGGGCAGATCCGGAAGGGGCGATAGCTTCCCTTCAGAAAAGGCCCGGTACAGTGTGCCGATCTCCCGGGCGAGGATGCCGGTCGACCAGCCATCCGTCACGATGTGATGCATGGTGATGAGGAGGATGTGTTCCTCTCTGCCCAGTCTCAACAGGGCCGCCCGGATCAGCGGGGCCTCTGACAGGTCGAACAGATCTGCCGCCTCCTTTGAAATCAATCGCCCGGATTCCGCCTCCCTCCTCTCCTCCGGAAGGACCCGCAGGTCTGTCATCGACAGGGGGAGTCTCTGCTCGGAGGAAATGATCTGCACTGGCTGGCCGTCCCTCATGGCGAAGGCGGTTCGCAACACCTCATGGCGTCGGAGAATCTCATTGAGAGCCGTCTCCATCGCTCCCCTTTTGAGCGGGCCTGTCAGACGGAGGCCCATTGATTCGTTGTACGCGGGGCTTCGCCCCTCAAACTGCTCCAAAAACCAGAGACGTTGCTGGGAGAATGAGAGCGGGATGTCCCCCTCCCTCGGCACTGGACGGATCGCTTCGACATGGCGGTCTAAAACAAGCTTTCCGGTCAGAAACGACAAAATATCTTCCTTGCGTCTCTTCAACTGGCTCTGCATGTCCGGCGTCAGGACACCCGGGGGGGCTTCGCAACACAGGTCGCCATCTTCAACCCAGAGCTTGATGTTGATGTCACGAAGATGCAATATGAAATCTTCAACATGTGTCATAGTTTGATCCTTTCATACCCCTCTGTTGCGGCATCAGGGGGTGTCTGGAGCTCCCGTATCGCCTCCCGCATCTTCTCAATGCGTTTGGCAAGTCCTGCCACGGTGGGATCCTCAAAAAACTCCCGGACAGACAGGCTGAGTCGGTATTCCGTCTTCACCCGTGAAATGATCCGGGTGGCCAGCAGGGAGTCCCCGCCCAGATCAAAGAAGTCGTCATGAATTCCCGCCTGTTCCACTCCGAGGAACTCTTGCCACAGGTCAGCCAAGCATTGTTCAGTTTCATTTCTCGGTGCCAGATAGGGGGTCTGCAAATGGGGACGTGAAAAAACGATCCGCTGGCCTTCGTCGTCATCGGCATCCAAATGAGGTGTCTCTCCCCTGATCCACTGGCTGATCCTAGTCTGCAGGTCCCCGGTCGAGACCACCACCTGTCGCAGGTGGGGTTGGGTCAGAATCCGCTGAAACGCCTCGGCTCCCTGCTTCGGTGTCATTCCAAAGTCTGTCGCCGGATTTTTTCCTGTCCGCTCCATCTCCTCGGGAAACTGCCAACCATCCCAGTTGACGCTGATCCACGAGGTACTGCCATCGTTCCGGTGACGGTCTTGGGCAAACGCGTCCATGAAGATGTTGGCCGACGAGTACGCGGCAAATCCGAGTCCTCCCAAGACGGAGGAGAGGGAGGACAAGAGCAGGCAGAAGTCTGGATCCCTGCCGCGCAGGGCTCTCTGTAGGGTTATGAGGCCCTGCATCTTTGGTCGGAAGTGCGCCTCGCAGTCCGCCTCGGATATCTCTTCAACCGCACGGAATGCGCCCTCACCGGTCTTCCCCGCGCCGTGAATCACGCCGTTGATCTCTCCAAAGACCTCCTCGGCCCGGGATATCGCCTCCTCCATCTCGTGCGGATCCGCGACATCCGCCCGGAGGATCAGTACCTCCCCACCCGCCGCCTCAATCTCTTGGATCATCCGGATCTTCGGGCTGACCGGATCATCTTCGTCATGGGCGTCCCACGCGTTCCTCGGGGGAAGGGGGGAGCGGCAGGTCAGCACCAGTTTGGCCCGGACGGCCTGGGCCAGATGTTTCGCAAGCACGAGGGGGATCCTTCCGAGCCCGCCCGTGATCAGATAGACGCCTCTCTCCCTCAGACACGGAGGCGGGACGTTGGCCGCGTCGAGTCTGACCGGACTGAACCCACGCACCCAGCGCTGATGATCCCGGTATGCCACGACGGTCTCCGGCATCCCGGCGGTCATCTCCGCCAGCAGATGCCCCGAAAGTCTCCGTATCCTATCCTCTGATCCAGGGACCCGAACATCAATGCTACGACAACGGATGTGTGGGTATTCCTGGGGGATGACCTTCAGCAGGCCCAGGACGGTGGTCTTCTCCGGGCGCAGGCATCTCTCCCCCGCGACCGCATGGATGTTGTCGGTCACCACGTCGAGACGGATTTCGTCTGAGACACGGTCTTCCCCAAGTGCTTGGATGATATGCAGAACGCTGTGAAACCCGATATCCAGAGCATGCTTGAGATGTCCGGAGGCATCTGACGGTTCCGGGTCATCCCCTGTCACCCCCCACATATGGATGATCCGGTCAGGAAGGCGTCCCTCTGCGGAGAGCTGCACAAAGAGCCTGTCATAATCCGCCCTGCCCTTTGGATTGAGGGTGTACTCATCCGGAGCGGTCATGCCAAACGCCGGTCCGGCACACACCACCGCGACCGGCTCTCTCCGTTCCCTGAGATGGTGTGCGATCTGCTCTCCCAAGCCGCAATCATCCGAAAAGACCAACCAGCGGCATGTTTCTGGGTCCGTCGTCTGCCGGATGGTCAGCGGTTCCTCTCTCCATGACGGCACATGAAACCACTCCGTGACATCTGGATTTTTCCCGGTCCGTTCAAGGAGAGGGAGCCTTCCCATCGCGTCTGTCGGGAGGGAGACCTCGTCTAACCAGTACCGCTGCCGCTCAAACGGATAGGTCGGCAGGGGGATGCGTCGCCGCGTCCCTGCGGAATGGAACGCCCGCCAGTCGAAGGAGCCGCCGGCAAGCCAGAACCGACCGATCTGATGGAACAGGTGGCGGAGATCCGACACGTCCCGACGCGGATGTCTGACAGGGTTCAGAAAGAGGTGCCCCGGTCCCTTACCGGGATGCCGTCCCGCGAACGTGGTCAGGGTGTTTCCCGGGCCCACCTCGATGAACAGGGCATTCTCATCTCTCATGAGCTCGCCGAGTCCGTCGGCGAATCGGACGGTCTCCCGCATCTGTCGCAGCCAGTATGTCGGATCGGCTGCGTCCGCGGGGGTGATCTGTATCCCTGTCACGTTTGACATGAAGGGAATCGCCGGCTCTCCGAAACGAATGGTCTTGAGTGTCTCCCCGAGCCTCTCCAAGACCGGCGCGACCGTTTCCGAGTGGAATGCGTGGGAGACATGTAGCCGCCTCGTCTCATGTCCATCTGATCGGAGCGTCTCATTCAGGTCGGTGATGGCTGGGGAGGGGCCTGAGAGCACACAGCGTTCCAAGCCGTTCACGGCAGCCAGCGAAATGCCATCCCTCAGAAAGGGGCTCAGGTCGGCTTCCGACGCGGCCACACTCAGCATGGCCCCCGGTTCGGTCTCCTGAATCAGGCGACCCCTGCGGATGACCAAGCGAAGCGCGTCCTCCGGGGAGAACACGCCGGAGAGGCAGGCCGCGACATATTCCCCGAGGCTGTGCCCGATCATCATGTCCGGCCGCATTCCCCAGCTCATCAGCAGTTGCGCCAGCGCGTACTCGAAGATGAACAGGAGCGGCTGGGTGAACTCGGTCTGGTTCATCCGGGAGTGCAAAAATTGAGCGCAGCGGTTTTTTGCATCCCGGGAGTGCAAGAATTGAGCGAAGCGGTTTTTTGCATCCCGGGAGTGCACAAATTGAGCGGAGCGGTTTTTTGCATCCGGCTCATCTCCGTCGCTCCCGTCCGGATAGAGGATGCGTCGGATATCCGCACCGCCCATGAGCGGGATCGCTATCTCGAAAAGGCGATCCACGGCCTCGCGGAAGAGCGGCTCCGTCCGATACAGCCCGGCCCCCATGCCTGCGTATTGCGCGCCCTGGCCCGGGAACATGAAGACAACAGGTATTCCCTCCGTTCCGACATGGACGGAGGGGGCCTTCTGGAATTCCGGGTCTGACAGAACCCCGACGGCCTCTTGGATGTCCCCGCAGACACAGAATCGCCGATGCGGAAAGGCTCTCCGGCCCACTTGGAGAGTGTATGCCGCGTCGGGCAGGCTGGCCTCGGGGTGCTCGCCGAGGTGTGCGGCAAGCCTCTCAGTGGCCCTGTCCAATGCCGACACCGTCCTTGCCGAAAGGATGACGAGATGCTGATCCCTCCCTTCTTTTGGATCCTCCGGTGGATCCTCCGGGGAATCCTCCAGATCAGGAGCCTCCTCAAGGATGACATGGGCATTGGTTCCGCCGACACCCAAAGAGGAGACGCCCGCGCGTCGGGGGAGTGGCACGTCCTCCCACTCCCGGAACTCGTGGTTGACGTGGAAGGGGGAGTCCTTGAAATTGATGTTCGGGTTCGGCTCGTGAAAGTGGAGGCTTGGCGGGATCGCCCGGTTTCCCAAGCAGAGCACGGCCTTGACAAGCCCGGCCACTCCCGCGGCCGCGTCGAGGTGGCCGATGTTGGTCTTGACCGATCCGATCGCGCAGAATTGCCGCTCCGTCGTGTCAAAAGCTTGGGTCAGGGCCTGGAGTTCCGCCGGATCACCTAGGGGCGTCCCGGTTCCATGGGCCTCCACATAGCTGACACTCTCGGAAGGAATGTCGGCTACAGAGAGCGCGTCCCGAACCACATCGGCCTGGCCCTCCACCCCCGGCGCGGTGTAGCTGACCTTCCCCCTTCCGTCATTGTTGACCGCGGAACCTTTGATCACTGCATGGATGGGGTCCCGGTCCGCGAGGGCCGCCTCAAGGGGCTTCAGCAGGACGACCCCGATCCCTTCACCGCCCACGGTCCCAGTTGCGTGTGCGTCAAAGGCCCGGCAATGTCCGTCGGGCGAGCCGATCATCCCCTCCTCATACAAATATCCGGAGTTCTGGAGAACCGTCGCACTCACTCCACCAGCCAAGGCCATGTCGCACTCCCCGCCGGCCAAAGCCCGGCACGCGAGGTGAACGGCCACGAGCGACGTGGAGCAGGTGGTCTGGACGGAGATCGCGGGGCCTCTCAGATTCAGCTTGTACGCGACCCGTGTCGGCAGGAAATCCTTCTCGGCGAGCTGGGATGCGGCATACTCTCCCAGCAGGCCGACTTCCCGGGATGACATGACCCGGAAGAGCCACTCCGGGTTCGGGGATGCCCCGGCATACAGGCCGATCCGCCCTTTGTATGATTCGGGGTCATATCCCGCATCCTCCAATGCCCGCCAAGTGTGTTCATGAAACAGCCGTGTCTGCGGATCCATGATCTTGGCTTCATTGGGGGAATAGCCGAAGAACGGGGCATCGAAGAGTGCCTTCTCCTCCAGAAGGCCGCCGGATGTCCTGACGTAGTCGGGATTGCCCAGCAGTGAGGGCCCGACCCCGGCCTCCAGCAACTCGTCCTCTGTGAAGAATGTCAGCGACTCGACCCCGTCCTTCAGATTCTCCCAGAACTCGGCAATGTTCCCGGCTCCCGGAAACGCGGCGGACATGCCGATGACGGCAATATCTTGGCCGGCCGGCCTCTTTCGCGGGACGGCCCCCTCCTCCTCTTTGTATGCTTCGGGACGCATATGTCGCGCAAGTGCCGCGACGGTGGGATGCTGAAACAGATCCGCTATGGAAATCTCTTTTTCAAAGACTTCCCGCAACCGCTTGTGAACCCGGATCACGAGTAGCGAATGGCCGCCGATGTCGAAGAAGTTGTCATGAATCCCCACCTGCTCCCTTCCGAGGATCTCCCGCCATATGTCGCGGATCTGTTGCTCAATGCGGTTCCGGGGTGTCGTGTCCGCGGGGGCGGAACCGACCTCACCGGGGACCGGCAGGGCCTTGCGGTCCACTTTGCCGTTGGGGGTCAGCGGGAGGGCTTTCATGGGGACAAAATCAGCGGGGATCATGTGGCTTGGCAATCTCTCCCTGAGATAATCCCGCAGTTCGGAAGCGTCCGCATCGCCGACGAGGTATGCGGCCAGTTGTCTGTCGCCGGACGGGGTCTCCCTCGCGATGACGATGCTCTCCTTCACGGACGGATGTGTGGAGAGCGCGGCCCCGATCTCCCTGGGTTCAACTCGGAAGCCCCGGATCTTGACTTGATGATCCACTCGGCCAATAAACTCAATGTTGCCATCCGACAGACGGCGGCAGAGATCGCCGGTCTTGTACAGACGGGAGCCAGGATCCTCGCTCAGGGGATCCGGCACGAACTTCTCCGCGGTCAGCCCCGGCCGTTCGAGATAGCCCCTGGCCACCCCCACACCGCCGACATGAGCCTCACCGGGCACCTCGACGGGAACCGGTTGCATGCAGGTGTCACAAAGATGGACGGTGTAGTTGGCCACGGGAGTTCCGAGAGGCGTCCTTGAATCGGGGGAGCTCGTGGATTTGAACTCAAAAAAGGTCGCGCAGACGGTCGTCTCCGTGGGTCCGTAGCCGTTTATGACACGCAAGCGTTCCGAGAGACTCCGGAATCGCCCGAGTGTCTCCTGCCTGATCGGCTCCACACCGACCAGTATGCGATCCAGTTCGACGGATGCCTCCTTTTGGAGCCGGACCCCGACATCGTCCAGCAGGCCGGGCGGGATATAGGCGCTGGTGATGCGGCGTCCGACCAGGTGGCCGGCAAGGCGTCCGGGGTCCGCAAGGATCTCCGGGGTCAGGATGTGGAGGGTCCCTCCGAAGCAAAGGGTGGAGAAGAACTCCCATACGGAGGCGTCGAAGCCGAACGGGCAGACGGATGTTCCCCAAGGGCGGATGCCGGCCGGGGCGATATGCTCATATCCGCACAACAGGCTCACCGCGTTGCGATGTCCCACCGCCACTCCCTTGGGTCTTCCGGTAGAGCCAGATGTATAGATCACATATGCGGCATTCTCCGGACGGACGGAACAGATGGGATTCCCCTCTCCCTCTCCGGAGGGGTCGCTGTTTAGACAGATCGTATGTGCCCCATGCTCGGGCAACAAGGGAGTCAGTCTCTCTTGGGTCACCCGCACCCTGACATCGGCATCCGTCAGCATGAACGCCAGTCGCTCCCTCGGATGGTCCGGATCCAGGGGCAGGTATGCCCCGCCGGCCTTCAGAACCCCCAGAATGCCAGTGATCATCTCCACACGGCGTTCCATGCATATCCCGACACGCGCCTCGGGGCCGATCCCGAGCGATATCAGGCGGTGCGCTAGTTGGTTGGCACGGGTGTTCAGCTCCGAATAGGTCATCTGTCGATCCTGAGATACCACTGCCACCGCGTCCGGTATGTGTTCCGCATGTTCTTCAAACAGGTGGTGGATGCACTTGTCTTTTGGATGCTCAACCTTGGTGTCGTTCCACTCATGGAGAATCTGACGCCTCTCCGCTTCGGTCAGCAAGGGCAGTTCGGAGACTTTCCGGGCCGGATCCGCAACCATGCCCTCAAGGATGATGCGGAGGTGCCCCAACATTCGGGCGATGCTCTCCGACCCGAAGCGGCTCCCGTCATAGGTCATTATCAATTCCAGGGTTTCGGCAGGCCCCACCGCCAAGGTGAGGGGATAGTTGGTCCGCTCCACCGATCGGACATGGCTTACAGGGAGGGGGCCGTCCGGCCTTCCCAGGGATCTGTCGGCCGGATAGTTCTCAAAGACCAGGAGGCTCTCGAACAGCGGGACTCTCCCCGGCACGTCGCTCCGCCCATGGATCTCCGTCAGGGGGAGGTGTCCGTGATCGTCGCACCGGGCCTGCCCGGCTTGGAGATCGTCCAACAACGTCGCCACGTCGGTCTCTCGTAGCATTCTCACGCGCACTGGCAACGTGTTGATGAACAGACCCAGCATCTCCTCTGCACCGGTCAACGATGCGGGCCGGCCCGAGACCGTGGCCCCGAAGAGGATGTCTGTCTCGCCGCTGTAACGGCTGAGAAGAACGGCCCAAGCGCCTCGGATCACGGTGCTCAACGTGACCCGGGTTTTCCGGGCCAGGGCCTCCAGCTCCGATGTCAGGGTCTCCGAGAGGGTGAGGGAGTCGTCATCATATGCCGGATCCGCCAAGCCCGCAGGGGATGCCGCGGTGACGGCTCGACTGAGCTCGCCGAAGTCCAAGGGCGTGGGTGCGGCGAAGCCGGCCAGCTCCTTCTGCCAGAATGCCCCGGCAGCCTCCGCGTCCTGCCGGCGGAGCCAAGCGATGTGGTCCCGATAGGGCCTCCGGTGCGGAAACCGGACATCCTCCCCTCGGCACAGCCCGGCGTAATCCTCGGTGACCTCCCCGAGGATGATCGGCATGCTCCACCCGTCCGTCACGATGTGGTGGAAGCTCAGGAGGAACTCATAACGTGCTGTATTTGTATGGATGAGGATGCACCGCATCAGGGGCGGATGGGCCATGTCGAATCCTCGCGCCCTGTCCCGCCCAAGTATTCTCTCGAATTCCGTGTCCTGCTCACCAGCGGATAGATGCCGCAGATCGCAGGAGAGCCAGGGCAGTGTGGCCGACGTGTGGACGATCTGGAGAGGCTCTTCCGGCCCCTCCGACACGACCGAGCTCCGCAGGACCGGATGCCGGTCCACGAGCCGTTGCCATGCCCGGCGAATCGCCCCCTCATTCAAGTCGGTCTCCAAAGTCACGCAGAGCTGATCAAAATAGATGTTGGAGCGAGGTTCGTAAAGCGTGTGGAACAGCATCCCCTGTTGCATGGGGGAGAGCGGATAGATATCCTCAATCTCCCCATGGTCACGGACCAGCCTGTCCAGCGTGGACTGGGAGACATCGGCCAGCGGAACGTCCGAGGGTGTCATGCCCCCCGCCTCGCGTGACTGACATAGGGTGATCAATCCTCGCAATGCGGTCATGAATTCCCAGGCCAGGGTCTCCACGCTCCCCCTGTCGTGGATGTTGCGGCTGTATGTCCAGTCCAGGCCGAGTCTCCCGCCGACGACCATCCCGTTGATGTCGATCAGATGGTCGCGGACTCTCCGGGGGCTATGTTCCAGTCCCGCGGATGCCGCCTCCGCGGGGGAGAACAGGTCCGACCCGGAGATGGCCTCGTCGAATTGTCCGAGGTAGTTGAAGCAGATGTCCGAGACCACCCTCAGGGCATTCCGAATTTCCTCGTCGGACGTCGCATACCGGAGGATGCCGTATCCGATTCCCCGTCTCGGAACGGATCGCAACTGCTCCTTGACCGACTTGATCAGACTCCCGGGATCGTCATGCGTGAGTGAGAGCCTCACGGGAAACAGGCTGGTGAACCAGCCGACTGTGCGGGAGATGTCCGTCTCCTCAAACATCTCCTCCCTGCCGTGGCCCTCCAAGTCGAACCGGACCTCCCGACCTCCCGTATGCCGACTCACCGCCTGTGCCAGCGCGGTCAGGAGGATATCGTTGACCTGTGTCCGATAGACTGGCGGCACGTCCCGGAGCAGCGCGTCGGTCTCCTCCCGGCTCAGGAAGACGGAGACGGTCTCCTCGGACGCGACGGTGTTCTCCGTAATTCGGCCTTCGGCAAGCTCAGGCTCCGGGTTCGGCGAGCTCTGCCGAGTCGTCGGCAAGCGCGGCACGTCGCCGCGGCATATATCCAGCCAGTATTCCCTCTCGTTCAGGAGGGTCTTGGAATCCGCATGTTCCGACAGACGCATGGCCCATTCGCGGAATGACGTCGTCTTCGGGGGGAGTTTCACCGGCCGGCCCGCCGCGACCTGCCCGCAGACGGTCTCCAGGTCCTCCAGCAAGATGCGCCACGACACGCCGTCCACCGCGAGATGGTGGATGACGATGAGGAGGGTGTTGGTTGACTTCGGCAAGCTCAGTCGAGTCGTCCGTTGTTCGTTGGTTGTTGACTTCGGCGAGCTCAGTCGAGTCGTCCATTGACTTCGGCGAGCCCAGTCGAGTCGTCCGTTGACTTCGGCGAGCCCAGTCGAGTCGTCCGTTGATCCTCCCATTTTGTAGTAGGCTGCCTTCAGGAGCATTCCGTCGGGGAGACTGAGGCCGGCCTGCACAGCCGACGCGTGGGATTCCAGCGCGGGGAGTCGCTCGTCCTCCGGGAGGTCGGAGAGGTGAACGGTCTCCAGGGGGGAGAGGATGTCTGACGGTGTGGTGCAGATCGCCCGCCATCCGTCCACAGTCTCCGTGAGGGCCATGCGGAGCGCGTCGTGATGACGGACCAGCGCGGCCAGCGCCCTGTCGAGCGTCCCGGGTGTCAGGGTATTGGGAACCGTCAGGAGAACCGATTGGTTGTAATGGTGTGGATCAGTGCGGGTCGGCTCAAGAGACCATCGCATGATCGGGGTCAAGGGGATATCGCCGACCACGGCCCCCTGTTCCGCACGGACACCCGCCTCCCCGGCCACGCCCGCCAGCTCGGCGAGGGTCTGATGCTCGAACATCTGGCGGACGGTCAGGGAGAGCCCCGCCGCTGCGGCCCGGGAGACGATCCGGATGCTGATGATCGAGTCGCCGCCCAAGGAGAAGAAGTTTTCGTGGATGCCGACACGCCCCACGCCCAGAATCTCCTCCCACACTTGAGCCAGTATCCGCTCATTCCGTGTTCGGGGCGCAGCATAGCCGGCCCCCGACATGCCGGACATCTCTGGGTCGGGCAGGGCCTTGCGGTCCACCTTGCCGTTGGGTGTCAGGGGGAGGGCCTCCATGAACACAAAGTGCGTGGGGATCATATGGTCCGGCAGTGTCTGCCCCAAGTGATCCCGCAGTTCGGAGACACCGGTCTCTCCCGCCGAGACGTATGCGACCAGCTGCCTGTCGCCGGACGGGGCCTCCCTCGCGATGACGACGCTGTCGCTGACGGATGGGTGCTCCGACAACACCGTTCCGATCTCCCCAAGCTCGATCCTGAAGCCCCGGATCTTGACCTGATGGTCTGTCCGGCCCAGGTATTGAATGTTCCCATCCGGAAGGTGACGACAAAGATCACCGGTCACATACATGCGGAAACCGGGCTCGTCGCCGAAGGGGTCGGGAATGAACTTCTCCGCGGTAAGATCCGGCCGATTGTGATAGCCCCTGGCCAGCCCGGCCCCACTGATGTGAAGCTCCCCGAAAACCCCGACCGGAACTGGCTGGAGACGTTTGTCGCAGACATATGTGCGGGTGTTCGAGATCGGCTTCCCGACGGTGGTGACGCCGTCCCTCTCCCTCAGCGTGAAGGTCGAGTAGGTCGTGTCCTCGGAAGGACCGTAGAGGTCATACACCCTGCGGATCGTCGAAATCCTGTATATGTCGTCCACCAGACGCTGGGAGAGTGGCTCTCCCGCCAGGTTCACCGTGCGTACGGACCCGGGGACTCCCCCGGATGCGACCAGCCCCCTCATCGCGGACGGCACGGTGTTGATCAGCGTGACCGCCTCCGATGCCTTATGATGGGGAAGTGCGAGCGCGTTTCGCACAAGCATGAGCCTTCCGCCAGTCGCCAAGGTGAGGAAGATTTCGTAAACAGACAAATCGAAGCAGAGGGAGGTCGAGGCGAGGACACCCGACAGCTCCTCCCGCCCGTACACCCCCTCGGCCCAGCCGATCAGCGCGGCCGCGCTGCGATGTCCGATGGCGATCCCCTTCGGAACCCCTGTGGAACCTGACGTGTAGAGGACATAAGCCAGATTTTCGGATGTCGGGTGCCGGGTGCCGGTTCTCCCGGCATACCGCAGGCGAATGCCGACAATACCCGGCAACAGGGCCTCCCTCTCGTGACGCCCGACATGCTCCGGAAGTCCGGATAACAAGTCCTCCTGTGTCAGCAACACCTGTGCCCCGCCATCTCCCAGCATGAACGACACCCGATCCCTCGGATAGTCCGGATCCAGCGGCAGGTATGCGCCGCCGGCCTTCAGAATTCCCAGGAGTCCGGTGATCGTCTCCGTGCATCGTTCCGTGCATATCCCGACGAGCACCTCGGGGCCGACTCCGAGGGATATCAGATGACGGGCCAGCCGGTCCGCATGGGCATTCAGCTCCGAATAGGTCATCTGCTGACTTTCAGACACCGTCGCCACCGCGTCCGGAGTGCGTTCCGCCTGCTCCTCAAACAGATGGTGGAGGCATCTGTTCGCCGGGTATTCTGCCTTGGTGTCGTTCCATTCAAAGAGAATCTGATTTTTCTCCGCCTCGGTCAGCAAGGGCAGTTCGGATATCTTACAGGTCGGATCCGAGACGATGCCGGGCAGCAAGGTGAGAAGGTGCCCAATCATCCGGGTGATCGTGGCATCGTCAAAAAGGTCGGTGTTATATTCAAATGATCCGGATATTCCCTTGTCCGTCTCCTCTGCCCATAGGGTCAGGTCGAACTTGGAGATGTCATGCGCCGTTTCTAGGGCTGTCAGCGTCAGGCCGGGCAGTTCCGGAAGCTTCCCGGGTGCATTCTGTAAGACAAACATGACTTGGAACAGCGGATGATGGCTGAGGTTTCTTTCGGGCTCAAGTTCCTCCACCAGCTGCTCAAACGGGACATCCTGATTGGCATACGCGTCCAAGGTCATCCGTCTCACACGGCCCAGAAGTTCGGTGAACGTGGGATCCTCCGACAGGTCGGTTCGTAGCGTCAAGGTGTTCACAAAGAAGCCGATCAGAGGCTCGATCTCCCGATAATTCCGGTTGGCCACCGGTGTGCCGACCAGGATGTCCGCCTGTCCAGAATGACGGCAGAGCAGGGTCGAGAACGCCGCATGCAATGTCATGAAAAGGCTGACACCCGACTTCCGACTGAGTTCCCCCAGCTTCCCGGTCAGTTCGGGGGAGATCAGGAAGTCCTGTGTGCGTCCGCTGAAGGTCTGCACGGACGGACGGGGATGGTCCGTTGGAAGCTCCAGGAGCGGCGGGGCACCGGAAAGCTGCCTTTTCCAGTAGTCCGACTGCTCCTCAAGTGTCTTCCCGGTCAACCAGTCTCTCTGCCACGCTGAAAAATCGGCATACTGCACCGCAAGTTCCGAAAGGGGTGAGAGGCCGCCCTTGGAAAACGCCTCATACAGCGCGACGAACTCCCGGACAAATATCCCCATGGACCAGTCGTCGGAAACAATATGATGCATGGTGATCAGCAGGAGATGAGCCTCCTCCCCTTCTCTCAGCAAGCCGATCCTGATCAGGGGGCCTTCTGCAAGGTCGAAGGGTCTGCTCGCCTCTGCGGCCGCCAGACGCATGGTCTCGGCCTCTCTTGCCGTCTCCGACAGATCTCCCAAGTCACTCACCGCCAGTGGAGCAGGCATATAAGGCATGATGATCTGGGCTGGCCCGTCTCCGTGATCATCGAACATCGTCCGCAACACCTCATGCCTTCGGCGGATCTCGCCAAACGCCTTTTCCATGGCACCGATGTCAAGCCTGCCAACCACGCGTATCGCGTCAGGGATGTTGTATGTCGCTCCTCCTTCCTCGAATCTGTCGAGAAACCAGAGACGCCGCTGGGCGAACGACAGCGGGAGGTTCTGATCCCGGGGAACGGGTGTGAGGGGCGGAACGTCGCGAGCCTTTCCCTTGTGGCGGATGTTCCTGATCTCCCCGCACAATTCCGCAACAGTCGGAAACTCAAAGACCGCACGCACCGACACCTCGGCCTGAAACGCCTCACGCAGCCGGGAGACGATCTGCGTCGCGAGCAGCGAGTGCCCCCCGATCTCGAAGAAGTTGTCGTGGATGCCGACCTGGTCCAGACCCAGCACCCCGGCCCAGATCAAGGCCGTGATCTCCTCCGCGGGGGTGCGGGGGGCCGCATATCCTT
Source organism: Desulfobacterales bacterium (assembly GCA_029940115.1). Lineage (GTDB taxonomy): Bacteria > Desulfobacterota > Desulfobacteria > Desulfobacterales > 4be13 > JAOZRQ01. Next base: position 1,216 of record JAOZRQ010000010.1, on the reverse strand, counting down.
CCCGGACCTTCGACAGATCCGGATCGGGCAGCGCGTTGCGGTCCACCTTGCCGCTGGGTGTCAGTGGGAGCGCGTCCATGAACAGAATGTGCGCGGGGATCATGTGGTCCGGCAGTCTCCGCCTCAGGTGATCCCGCAGTTCGGAGGCAGCGACCTCTCCGACGATGTATGCGGCCAGTTGTCTCTCACCGGACGGGACTTTCCTCGCGATGGCGGCACTCTCCCTGACAGACGGATGTCCGGAGAGCACCGCCTCGATTTCTCCAAGTTCGATTCTGAAGCCCCGAATCTTGACCTGATGATCGACTCGCCCCAGGAATTCGATGTTCCCGTTCGACAGGTGCTGGCACAGGTCTCCGGTTCTGTAGAGACGGATCCCGGGTTCGCTGCCGAAGGGATCCGGGATGAAGTTTTCAGCGGTGATATCTGGTCGGTTATGATACCCCCTGGCCAGTCCGGTTCCGCCGATGCAAAGCTCGCCAGGGAGACCGACCGGCAGGAGATTCATAAGTCTGTCCAAGATGCGGGCGGTTCTTCCGGCGAGGGGCCTGCCGATCGGGACACTCTGCCAGGGGGCGTGGTCAGCGGTTATTTCAAAGGCCGTTGCCGTCACCGTTGTCTCGGTGGGGCCGTAGGCGTTTACAAGCCGGATCCGGTCTGACGTCATTCGTTGCCACAGTCCGATTGTCTTCGCGGGCATCACCTCTCCGCCGACAATGACCAGTCTGATCGGGGTGTCGGAAAGGGATTCCGGCCTGTCTTGCCGTTCTTTGAGGATTTCATGAAGATACGAGGGCGGAATGTCAGCCACGGTGACGCCGAGCCGGGATATCCGCTCATGAAACTCCGCGGGTGGCCATATGTCGTCGCCCCTCATGATCAACACCGCACCAGCCGACAGTGCGGAGAACATCTGTTCGGCCGAGGCGTCGAAGCTCAAAGAGGTGAAGCAGAGGAGACGATCCGCCGCACTCAGTTCATAATACTTCTGCATGTTCAGACAATGCCCCGCGAGCAGACCGCTTCGTGTCTGGACACCTTTGGGTCTTCCGGTCGAACCGGACGTGTAGATCACATACGCGGGATTGTCCGGCCGGACGCCGCTGACAGGATTGTCACATCCTTCTCCGGAAGGGCGGACATCCCTGTCCAGACAGACTGTGAGCGCCTCGTGCTCGGGCAGTGACGGTGTCAGCCGCTCCTGTGTCACCAGCAC
>JAOZRQ010000209.1 GCA_029940115.1 Desulfobacterales bacterium | reverse complement strand
GGCCAGGGTGCGGGAGCATCAGCGCTCATCCGCGGTCTGCAGGGATCACAGCTGTATGAAATCCTATGCAACCACAAAATCCGTTAGAATCAGACATATTCTGTCATGATAGCCTCAATCTGATGATCCTCATTCCTGCCAAAGTTGATTGGCCCATTGTTGGATTTTTTCCCGAAAAGCTTTGTCTTCCTCATAATTCATACCAACGACATTTTCAGGAATGGGTAAGACATTCACCCGTACTGGGAGATTGTGCTCATACTGACAGTGGCTGCTGTGCCACCTCTTGCACTATCAAAATAGCGATTGACGATTGCATCGTTGATCTGTTGTTCGGTGGGGTCGTGGTGATTCATTGATTGATCGCCAGCCATATGCTTTTTCCCTTTTTCCAAGCTGATTTTATTGAAATTTGCTTCACAGTATCCAGCCATGGATGACTGTCAATACGAGCGTATAAACTATGAGAACATAAAACCATCTTCCGGTAAACTTGGGCGTTCGGACGGGTGCCAAATTAAAGGCGGCCATAAACATGAACATGGCATATAGAATGGCTGAAAAAACCGTCTCGCTGAAAAAACCGTCAAACAGAAAGACAAAAGCAAGAATGATGACATTGTTGTCAAGCGCCAATCCCATATAAGTCGAATTATCGATCAGGCCGAAAATATTGAAATAACTCAACCGTATTGCACCAGTGGCGACAATCACGAACGCCCCCGGCAGGAACCAGGGGCTGAATTCTCCATAACTCAGGAGAAAAACGGCTGGACAAATTCCAAAACTCACAACATCTATCAACGAGTCAAGCTGTGCCCCGAACGCCCGGTGTTCATCAGTTCGCCCCTTCATCCGGCGGGCAATGATTCCGTCACCCCAGTCAAAAAAAACAGCCCAGATCATTCCGATTATCGCAACAGGAAAATTGCCCAAAATAGCGTAGTATATGGCGAGTACCGCACATAGCAGTCCTGTAAGCGAACAGATGTTTGGAATATCTCCGGCAAAAGTAAGCATTCCGGTCTGATGTGATTGTTGATGTGGTGAATCTTTCATTACGATATCTCCTTTTTTTTCGAGTCAATAATATCCTGATTATAACGCTTTTCGGGGAGGCCCTGTCCATGAACGTGAAAGTGAAAGTGAAAGTGAAAGTGAACGTGTCCGTGAACCCGAACGTGAACATTCATTTGCGGGCAAGTTCAAGCATCAGTTCAAGTTCAAGTTCAAGTATAAGTTCAAGTTCAAGTTCAAGTTTACGGGCTCCCTAAATCCGTTATAATCAGATAATATCTGTCAATGCTTCAACCAATTTGCAATTCTCTGTTTCGGTACGGCTGGCAATACGAATATAACGGTCAGAATCCGGGAGAGTTTTGCCTTGGCAGTGTTTTATGTACATGTTATGCTCAACAAACAATTTCCGCGTGACCACAGGGGCGCTTTGTGCATAATCGGGAAGGCGGCAGAAAACAAAGTTTGCATCGGGTTTGTAAACAGTCATCCCCTGAACAGCAGACAGCCTTTTGTACAGATTGTCCCTGTCGATCCGTACCTGTTTGCAGCTTTCGACAAACTCCTGTCTGTAATCGGGCAAAAGTCGCAGGAACTCTTCAGCAAATCCGTTAATATTCCAGATATGCACACCTTTCCTCACAGCTTCGGCAAATGCTGAATTTGTGGTAAGCATATAACCGATCCTGAGACCGCATATGCCATAAGCCTTGCTCATGCTTTTAAAAATTGCCATATTTGGATGATGTTCGATTTCATGTTCGAGGGTTGTCTGATCCGGATTTTGAACAAAATCAATAAAGGATTCATCGACAATCAGCATGCAGTCATGATTTGCAAGTTTTTGTGCAAGATATATGAGATCGGACATGGGAACCAGCATGGATGTAGGATTGTTAGGTGTCACCACAACAGCCACATCTGCTTCAACCCTGATTGCTTCAGCAGCAAACCTATCCACATTTAGATGGAAGGATGGAAATTCAAGCGCAAATTCAACGGCCCTGCCTGTCGGTGCCGCATTCGCATATTCATTGAAAGAGGGGACCGGAACGATCAACTTTTGGGATAGGTGGCCAGAGACTATTTTGATAAGTTCGGCAGCACCATTTCCCACGACAATTCTTTCAGCAGGCTGATGGATCAGCTGACCGATAAGACCGGCAAGGGCATCCTGTGCAACCGGGTAGTTCAGGACAATGTCATGGATTTGATTTTTAAAGCGGGTAAAGATCGCCTCTGGCGGGAAATGGAGATTGTAAAGATAAGCATGGTCTGTAAAATCGTGACGATAGTAACCCCCATGCTGTCCGGAGATGAATTCGTATTTTTGCATTTGAGTCTCATAATTGTACTGTTTCATCCATGGCTCCTTTTAGTTTATTCTTGGTTCTAACCAGCCGACATCTCGTGAATGTGGAATTTTAAGACCCTGTCGGAGACCACAAAAAGCGTCGGAGCCTTAAACAAAATGTTTGTCAGTCGCCAAAATTTTAACCCTTGATATCAAATGATATCAAAGAATTGGTAAAATTGAATCCCTGACATTCTTTTTGTTTAAAGCTATAGAACCAGTTGTGTTCCTCGTTCTAACGGTTTTTGTGGTTTCCGATACGGGCTGAAAACCTGCAAACTCCGGATTCATCATGAACCGCAGATGGCCTGTGTGCCGGGCAGGGTGCGGGCCCATCTATCTGCGTTCATCCGCGGTTTGCAAGGGTTGTCCTTCCCGTTCCTGAACATGTTCCGGCAGGCTGTCCCTCAAACTGACTTTCAGGATCGTGACTGTCTGAAGTCACAGCCACAAGATCCGTTAGAATCAGTTGAGTTCCTTGAAAGATGGCTCTGCCTGAAATAATTTCTCAGCCTCTGCCAAATCCGCAATCGTGTCTATTTCATACCACGGCTTGCTGTCAAAAGAGACTGCTTGAAGAGAGAGACTGCCATCAGCCACCATTTCCGCAAATACGGCTTCATAATAGCTGTTTACTCTGCCATCTGAAATGTATTGATCCAGTCTTTCTGCAATACCCTGCCATGAAGAGAGCGAAAGACTGTAAATATTGACAGTCTTGTATCTGATCTCATCCAAAGGTCCGTCACCGTCATGGAATCTCATAACACGTTGAGATTGATTCACTGTGACAGTGGAACCGTTCATCCACGGCTCCATGTGTGCAACGGCAATTCTGTCAGGACAAAGCATGTCATCCAGCAGAGATACGTCAAAAATAAGATCGCTTTCGATCAGCAGGAACGGATCATTAACAGATTCACAGGCCATCCAGAGTGAATATATGTTGTTGGTCGTCTCATAAAGAGGGCTGAAGATATAATCGATTGCCATGTCGCCCTCCCGATTTTCCAGAAACTCCCGAATCCGGTTTTCCAGATGCCCTGTGACCACAATCAGGCGTTTGAAATCATGCTGATTCAGGGAGACGATCAGCCGTTCAAGTATGGAAACCCCATTGACCAGAGTGAGGCATTTCGGCATCTCCTGTGTCAGAGGATACAGGCGAGACCCTGTACCGGCTGCGAGAAGTAATGCTGTGTCACACAGTCCATTTTTATTACAGATATTCTAATCCTTTCCTCAAGTTTCGCACCCCTATGAATACCTGTTTGTCAAGGGTTTTCGGAGGAAACAGGCACCAAAAATTCCGTCTTTTTCGTTTTTTGGTAGTAAAAATTCGGCACCCTTCATCGAAGCCAAAAAGTGGTTTGCACTTTTTTTGACTTGTGGAACGACTTTGCAAGTCGTTCGGAACGATTTGCAAAATCGTCCCACAGCAAAGTGTGAACTGACAAATGAAGGATGCCAAAAATTCAATCAGGCATCTCTTGTTTTGGCATAACCATCTGTATTAATTCAGAAATTGGGGTGCAAAACTTGAGATCCTTTCCTTAATTAGTTTATGCCACTCGGTCATCAAATTTTTTTCCTGTCATTCCTATTTTCGCAGGAATGACAAAAAATTTGATGCCCGAGTACAAGCAGGTTGCCAAGTGTGAACAACGCGCCCATGCCTGACTGTCTCCATATTCTCATCCCTAAGAGACCCCAGGTATCGTCTGTCATTTTTTGATGCGTTGTTTTTGCCTCTGCCAAGACACGAAGGGACGCGGAGATTCGGCTGTGTCCGTAACTGCACGGCCGGTGGTCATCACTTGTCTTGATGCTCAAGTTTTCTGATCCGGCCAAAAAAAACGGTCATTCCCGCGAAAGCGGGAATCCACCTTTGGGAATAATCAGAAGGCAATGGATTCCTGCTTTCGCAGGAATGACGGAAAGAAACCAAGTTTTTTGAAAAAACTTGGTTTCTTTATTCGGGCGTGAGGTTCATCTCACCTCATAAACAAACTTGTCCATCAGTTTCTTATCCCGGCCGCAATTTTGGTTTTGATGGCATATTTCCCCTTTGCCGCGAGATTCACATCAGCGCCGAATCCGCCGCTCATGACCATCGCCTTCTGTTTGGAATCTCCGGGGCCTTCCAGCAGATATCCGACTTTCACCTTTTGTCAGAGGTGACATATTTTATGGCGGTCATCCTCATCATATATGTTTCTTAACATTGACAACAAGAATACGCACTCTTCTTTGATTTGTCAAGCTCAATGCAGAAAAAATCCTGAAAAACTTTTGGATAGGGAGCCGCTCCGTCCGTGAACTTGAACGTGAACTTGAATATTCATTTACGGACAAGTTCAAGTATAAGTTCAAGTTCACGGGGCTCCCCTAAATCCGTTATAATCAGCAAATTTGTTCTGCATTGTATCATGCACTTAGACGGCATACAACTAGTGATGCACCCAAGGATTCTGCATGGAAAGCAGTCCGGCATCCCCCAGAAGTCCGGCCTGTCTGAGGGAACGGAGCAGTGGACGAATTGTCTCCAAGGTCTGGGCCATTGCGGCGAATGAGATATTCGCCTCCTCGCTCATCTCCCCCTTTTCCAGCAACACTTCTATCAAGGGTTTTTTCTCGGGAAAGAGCTTCAAAGAGACCTTCCGATCTTCCGGGATCCCCGCGGCGGCTTTGGCAAGCGCGATGGCCTCGGGAAACCCGCCGAGTTCGTCAATCAGCCCGAGGGACTTGGCGTCCTCGCCTGTCCAGACCCGTCCCCTGGCCGCGTTCATCACTTTCTCAAGGGGCATCTCCCGGCCCTTGGCCGCTTTGGTGGTGAAGTCCGCGTATATCCGATCCAGCGTGTCTTGGAGGCGGCTCCACTGTTCAGGGGTGTAGTCACGGATCCCGGTCCATATGGTCGCGTTGGAGCCCGCATGAACTTCGTCCCATGATATCCCCATCTTCTCCCAGAACCCCGAGGTGAGCATCTTTCCGGCAAAGACGCCGATGGAGCCGGTGATCGTCCCGGGCTGGGCAATGATCTTATCCGCGGCCATGGAGACAAAATAGCCGCCAGAGCCTGCCACATTTCCCATGGAGACGATCACCGGCTTGCCGGCCGCCTTGGCCCGAACCGTCTCCCGCCAAATGCTGTCGGACGCGACATAGGACCCCCCGGGACTGTTCACCCGAAAGAGGATCGCCTTGACGTCCTCGTCCGCTATTGCCGAGCGGAAGGCTTTGGTGAGGGTGCCCGATCCCATGGCCGCGTCTCCGAATAGGGGGTTGTATTGGCTTCGGCCTCTCTGTATGCCGCCGACGCCATAGATCAGCGCGAGGGTCTCCCCGTCCGCGTAGAAGCGACCTGCCTCCTCCAGATAGTCCCACAAGGAGAGGAATTTCACCTGATCCCCCACGGCCGACTTTATCTCCTCATAGACCGCGTCCCGATAGGCAAGCCCGTCAACAAGCTTCGCGTTCACGGCCTCCTGCCCCAGAAACAGACCATGATCCACAAGGCCGCGCACATTCTCCTCGGAGATATCCCTGGCTTGGGCAATCCCTTTCACGATCTGCCCGAAGATCGAGTCTGTGATCCGGGTGAGGGCCTCCTTGTGTGGCTCGGTGTATGTCTCCTCGGTAAAGGTGTTCACCGCGTTTTTGTATTCGTGGCGCCGATCTATGCGGGGGACAACCCCCAGCTTTTCAAATGTGCCTTTCAGAAATTGGGTCTCAAGGAGCAGGCCGGTGAGGCAGATGTCTCCCGACGGCTGGAGATAGATTTTTTCAAACGCAGTGGCCAAATAATAGGACCCGGTTCCGGGAGAGAACTCGCCGAATGTGTCCGCGTAGGCTATCGCGGGTTTGCCTGATTTGCGAAACGCGAGAACCGCGTTGCGGACCTCTTGGATGCAGGCCATCCCCATCCTCATATGACTGAGCCGCGCCACAATGCCTGATATCCGGTCATCATCCGACGCGTTCTGCAAGGCTTCGACCACATCAATCACTTGGGGTCTCTTGGCCAGCATCATCCTGGATCCCGGGTCATCCGGCACATATTCAACAAGGCCATTGGAGAAATCAATCTCCAGAAAGGTTTTGTCAGAAACGTCCTCTTGGCTCACCCAGAAAAGAATGCCGAACAGAATGGCGACAAAACCGCTCAAAAGCGTCATGCCTCCGATGATCATCAATATTGTCTTAAAAAAATGTTTCACTTGTGAATCTCTCCATGCAAATGGTTCGTTGTCAGTTGGCTGGCCCCTGTCATTCCTGCGCTCCTGTCATTCCTGCGAAAGCAGGAATCCACTGTTGAAACCCAATGTTCAAAACCTGCCATTCAGCGGTGGATTCCCGCTTTCGCGGGAATGACATCAGAAGCGGGAATGACATCAGAAAGAGTCGAAGGCGAAGTCACCCAAACAAACGCGTCCTCCATCTCTTTCCGCTCTACCCTGATGGTCTGGAGACTTCGGTTGAAGGCTTCCTGAACGCGGCCGGACTCTCTGCGAAGGCTTGCCATCTGGGTGGGACAAAGGTATCGTGTGCAGACCCATGGCCGGCTCATCCGGGGCAGAGTGCATCCCTTGGGTTCCAAGTAATGGCAGACATCCTTCATATGTGGAATGACCTGGGTCCGCGGGACCGGTTGCCCGGTGAGATGAATGAAAAGAACATCCGAAAAATCAATCCAGACCTTAGCCCCTGTGCAACAGGAATCCGGACACCACGGACAGGTCCTCGAACAGAGGGCATCCATCAGCGGAAAGATTGAGGCCATCTGATATTGAATATTCTTGGCCCGTGCCGCCACATGACTCAGGTTTGAGGCATGACGCTGGATAAGACAATCCACCGTCTGGTTGGCCTCACGCCATGAGGAGAAAGAGGCCCGGAGATAGGAATCTGTGTTGAAAATCGCCATTTCTCAGTAGCTCTAAAAGTTTGATGGCGGAGAAACCCGGTTTCTCTTTTGGGAAGTGTGGCAGTCCTGAGAGCTTTCAGGGTTCGCCGAGAAGATCATCATCAACATCAATGGGCAACCCGATGTCGGGCTTGACTTCCGAGAAAACCAGAAAAGTTTCTGATTTGCCGAAAGCGGGTAACGAGGCAAAGCCAGTTTTGACCAACTGGCCCAGTTGCTTCAGGTCATGAACCGCCACATGAAGCAGATAATCAAATCGTCCGGCCAAGTGGTAACAGGCCCGGACACAGGGCATGTTCCGGATCCCCTCCTCAAACTGGCGGATGACGTCCGACTCGTGACGGTCAAGGGCCACCGAGATGAATGCCTGGACATTCAAGTCGAGCATCTCAGGATTCAGCATCGCGCGATAGCCCAAGATCAGCCCCCGCTCCTCCAGACTGCGGACCCGCTCAAGCATGGTTGAGGGGGCCACCCCCAAGTCTCTTGCCAGTTCGACATTCTTCTTCCGGGCGCTGGACTGCAACGCTTTGAGAATCTTTAGGTCAAGGCTGTCCAAATTGTCATTTCTCATAATATGAAACGTGAAACGTGAATCGTGATGCGTGAACCGTGATGCGTGAACCGTGATGCGTGAACCATGATGCGTGAACCGTGATCAATTATATTTGATCCGGGGATCAATGAGGCTGTATATCAGATCAGTGGCCAAATTGATAAATACCACTATCATCGCATAGATGACCATTACGGATTGCAGGGTGGTATAGTCCCGCTGCTTGATGGCCCCCACCATCAGCTTGCCCAGTCCGGGGCGGGAGAATACGATCTCAACCATGACTGAAGAGCCGATCAGCACCACCGCATACAACCCGCCTAAGGTCACGATGGGGATCAAGGCATTTCTGAGCACATGCTTATACAAAACCATGCGTTCCAGCAATCCCTTGGCATGGGCGGTACGGACGTAATCCTCACGAAGCACATCTAACATTGATGAGCGGGTCATCCGCGTCACATAAGCCATCATGAGCAGTCCCAAGGACAAACCCGGAAGCGCCAAGTGGCGCAAATTATCCTTCAGATCCCAAAAAACGCCGCCGCCCACCACCGGAAAGATCGGAAAGATGATGGCAAAGATCAGAATCAGCAGAATCCCCATATAGAACGCAGGCACAGAAAGGCCCAGCAAAGAAAAAATCCGGTTAAAGTAATCAATGAAGCTGTTGCGATGCACTGCAGCAGAGATTCCCAGAGGCACCCCAAGAATATACCCAAACACAATGGCGCAAAAGGTCAGCATCAAAGTGTAAGGCAACACCCGGACCACCTGCTGGGCCACCGGATAGCCAGTAATGGCCGATTTTCCCAAATCTCCTTTGAGCAGGTTCCCCAAAAATTTGATGTACTGCAACCAAATGGGGTCATTGAGTCCCAGTTTTTCCCGCAGGGCATCCACGGCTTCCTTGCTGGCATAATCTCCGAGAGCGGCAACCGCGGGATCGCCCGGGAGTACCCGCACCACCAGGAACACGAGGGTCAATACGACCAGCAGGATAGGGATGCTCTGCAAAATGCGTCTGACAGCGTATTTGAACATGGGCAGAATACCTTGGTTCAGAATCAGCGCGACCTTTAAAAGCCGCGCTGATTCTATATTTAATTTAATGGGCCAGAATCCGCGTCTTCTCGGTGATCTGAGGTGAATACGTCTGCCAACTGAAATCCAGCGGATGACCGATATCCACATAAGACTTCATGGGGAAAGCGTATTTGAGCCGAATCGTTGGCACCACGGACACGTTCCTGAGCAACTCGACCTGGGCCTGTTTCCACAGCTCGGCCTGCTTTGGGCCGTCCAGCTCATACCGGGCTTTCTCGATCAGCGCATCAATGGAGTCAACTTTTCCGTCGCCATTTGCATCCACCGCGCCGTAATGGGAAAAGCCGGTATCCGGCTTTTTACCTTTCATCACTTCAGAGGCGGAGTGGTAGAAACGGGTCAGAAAGACATCTGCATTGGGTCGCCAGCAAGTGTAATAAACCAGCGGGCTGGCATCCTTGCGGATCAGGCTGTGGAATGAGGAATGGTCCACCACCTTGAGCTTCATGTTGATGCCCGCCTTTTTGAGTTGGGCCTGCAGACCAATGAGCGGTTTGCGGTAGCTCGTGGCCAGCTCGCTGATGATCACTTCAAAGCTGAGATCGGATTTGCCGGCTTCCTTGAGCAGGGCTTTTGCTTTTGCCACATCCCCTTCATACACCACACCCGCGGCCTCGGCTTCTGCCTTGGTCAGGGCACCCGATGCAGGTGGCGCCATTGCAGCAGAGTAAATGGGAATCGCCAAACTCTCACCCATGAATGCGGCCACTTGGGAGCGGTCAATGGCGTAACTGACAGCCTTGCGTACGCGAATATCCTTGAACAGCGCATTGGCCATGTTGAAATGGAGCATCTGGGTCTCGCAGGGGCCAAAGGTTTTGATTGACACTTCCGGAAAGGTGCTGATTTTTTCAACCCACTTGGCTTCGTTCAATCCCTCTATGATGTGAAGTTCGCCAGTACGAAGGCCGAATTCGCGAGAGCTGACGGTGGGCATATATTTGATGGCCACTTTTTCCAAGATGGGTTTTCCGCGGAAGTATTTTGGATTGGCCTTCAAAACGGTTTCCTGACGGGGATCGTATGATTCAAACATAAACGGTCCGGTACCGACCGGATGGGTTTTGAACCAGTCATTGCCCATCTCTTTGACGACTTTTTCAGAAACGATGAATCCGCCCGCATAATTGGCAAACTTGGCCAAAAAAAGAGGATCTGAAATGGGCTGTCTGATGGTGATCTGCACTGTGTGGGGATCCACTGCTTCAAATCCTATGTCGGTGTATTCACCGGCATAGGAGGAGTGGTCCGGATTGGCTGCCCGCTGAAGAGAAAACACCACATCCGCGGATGTCATCTCATAGCCTTGGGGCTGTTTGGGAAAGGGATGGAAATAGATCCCTTTGCGTAGGTGGAACGTCCAAGTTTTGCCATCTTCGGATTTTTCCCAGGATTCAGCCAGATCCGCTTCGATTTTCACCTGATTTCCGTGCGGGTACCGCACCAGTCCGTTGAAAATGGGGTCCATGGTAGAACGATCAACGGTTGTGGTCGCACGGTGGGGATCCAAGTTTTTGGCGTCCCCGGCGTCAAACGCGATATTCAACACCTGCTTTTCAGCCAGTTTTTCCGCCATTGCCAAAGGGCAAACAAGACCACTCAGAACTAT
>JAOZRQ010000745.1 GCA_029940115.1 Desulfobacterales bacterium | reverse complement strand
CCTGCCAAACTGCAAGTTTGGCACTCCACAGATCTTTTGTCGGCAAAAGTGGACCCCTGCCTTCGCAGGAATGACAAGTTTCCTGCCAAACTGCAAGTTTGGCACTCCACAGATCTTTTGTCGGCAAAAGTGGACCCCTGCCTTCGCAGGAATGACAAGTTTCCTGCCAAACTGCAAGTTTGGCACTCCAGACAATCCACATCTGTAACAGACCTTCTCATCTTTGTCAAACAGTTTTTGCGAACCCTTTTCCCTCTGTCCCAATCACTGGTTTCGGGTGCTGACTTCCAATCTGTCAAACACACAACATCCAACATCATTCATCAACCTGCCTGACGTCCATATGTTCCTTTGCGAGTTTGAGATAGATATTTGCGGGCCGGCCCAGCTCTTCAATGTCAGCCTGGGTCAGTTCCTTCTTGACTGAAGCAGGGATGCCGGCCACAAGATGGCGAGGGCCGACATGTTGTCCCTCCCTGACAACAGAACCGGAGGCCACCACGGAACCGGTCTTGACATGCGCGTCATTCAGCACCACCGCGCTGATGCCAATAAGAGAATAGTCATCAACCGTGCAGCCGTGAACTACCGCATTGTGTCCCACCGTCACATGGTCCCCGATGTGGGTCGGTTTGTCCGTATCGGTATGTACCGTGCAGTTGTCTTGGATATTGCTGTTCCTGCCGATTCTTATGGGGGCCATGTCCCCCCTCAACACCGCGCCATACCAGATCCCGCTCCCCTCTCCAATCTCCACGTCTCCGATGACCGCGGCCGTGGGGGAAATAAATACATTTTTGCCGATTTTCGGCCGTTTTCCTTTATATTCAAATATCATTTGCAGTTCCTTAACATTGCGAAAAAAACCCGGTTTCTGACACGGGTGCTATCCCATCAAAACTAGGCTGCCGCACTGATTGATATAGTTCAAGAAAAAGATTGCCCCAAAGAAACTAAGTTTCTCCCATGTAAATCAGTAAAGATAGGGTTAAGGGTTAAGGGGTTGCTTGTTTCCGTAGGCTTCAGGTTTGTTTGTTGCCGCCATGTTGGTGTTTGCCATTTTTTTGCGTTGTTTGCTGAGTGTGGCGAAAACTTTTGTCCGGGTTTTTGGCAAAGAACTTTTGTCCGTTGTGAACTGCATGGATTGGGTTTGGTAAGGATGGGGCCTCAAATCCCGTCGTCCCAAAATTGATCCCAAGCCTCAGCGCAAGCTTTCAGGGTGCCGGCTCAAGCGTGAGAGAGCTCAACAAAGGGAGTGCAGGAAGGGCGGTCTCATTGCCCTTCAACCTCCACAATCTGAGACTCATTGCCTCTCAGCCTCAATGACTGAGCAGCCCTTCTTGCGTCTTGACGCGTTTCCCCTGGTATCAAGGAAAACTTGGAATGTCAAACAAAGTGTTGTCTCCTCGCATTCGAACCGCGGATCATGCGGATTGCACGGATTGCACAGATTGCCGTCTTTCCTTGTTGGCGTGGGATTCATCGTTTTTTTGGTTTTGTGGCGCAGAAAGCTGTTGACATCCGCCATCCCCCATGGTGCAGGCGTCCTCGTTGGCGGAGTCGGGCGGCATTTTTTCAATCAGCCACGAGTTGCAGATGGGAGTGTCCGCCTTCGGGGGGCACTGACATGCGAGTCATGCCAGCACCTGCATTGGCGGGCCCGAGCCGCAATGGGAGAATATTTTATGGCCCCCCTACGGGCCTCCATTCGGTGTCAACCCCTTGCTATCAGGAAAAAAGCTACTACAAACATGTCGGCCCCTACGGGCCTCCATTCGGTGTCAACCCCCTTGCTATCAGGGAAAGCTCAAAATGTCAAGCAAAGTGTCGTTTTCTGGAAAGAAAGTTGTTGACATTCGACATCCCTCACGGTGCAGGCATCCTCGTCGGCAGGTCGGGCTACATTTTTCGATCAGCCTTGATCTGCATATAGGTGTGTCCGCCTTCGGGGCATTGACATGCGAATCATGCCAGTGTCCGCCATGGCCCGAGCTGCGTCCATGACGCCGCTTCGGTGACGACACATGCACGGATGAAAATCCGTCTCCCCTGCCGAACCAGGATTTGCGGGTTTTTTGGATGGCCAAGATGGTTTGCAGTGCGAGACGATGGAGAAAATGGCACTTTGCCAAGTTTTAGGGATTGACACACACGACGCTCTGAAACTTTTTTTGAGGCCAAAAGAGATGCACGGCCAATCCTTCTCATAAGCCATCCTTGTAGTTCCAAAGGGATTGACACGAACGATTCAAAAAATCGTTCTGCTTTTGTTTGACGCCCTGAAACTTTTTTTGAGGCCAAAAAAGATGCACGGCCAATCCTTCTTATAAACCATCCTTGTAGTTCCAAAGGATCAAGGAGATCGAGAGTGGATTCCGGGTCAGATGACGGGAACCTCGTCTGAGGGGAATGAAGCCTCGGGGAATGCCAGTTCCCGTCATCTGCCCGGAATGACAGGTTTGTGTCGGATTTGGGGCATGGGACCGACACACGGGACGGTTGAGCCTGATGCAAGCGATGGAGGTGCCAAGATTGTGTTTTTGGGGGTGGCAAGTCTCAGCAGTTCGCCATCTTGGCACTCCCTTGGTTAAGCCTTCTGACAGGTCAAATCAAAGACGGGCAAATTTTTTTTTATCTTTGTCGTTAAATTGAGAAATACCATGGTCGGTGTGCCGACCATGCCCGCTCCTGAAGTTGAAGCTGATAAAAATACTTGCGTGTTCCTGATTTTCAGGGTAATTAGTATCTGCTGAAAATCTCTTTTTCCCTTGACTTCCATGCTGTTATATGTTATC
>JAOZRQ010000208.1:2403-10634 GCA_029940115.1 Desulfobacterales bacterium | reverse complement strand
GTAGCCTCGGGCAAGGCCGACACCGCCGATGTACAGTTCGCCGGGAACGCCGATGAGAACAGGTTTTGAACAAGTATCCAGAATATAAGTTTCTATATTAAAAATAGGGCGACCGATAGGAGCAGTTTGTTGATTTCCACGCTTGCAAGTCCAGAAAGTTGCATCAATGCATGCTTCAGTTGGGCCGTAAAGATTGTATAATCTACTATTAATACATTCAAAAAAATAATTTTGGAGTTTACCGGACAGCGATTCGCCGCCACAAAAAATATACTTCAAGGACTTACAAATGCCGAATTCTTTTTCTTTCACAAGCATATCCAACAAAAAAGGGACAGTCTGCAGAATAGTGATATTTTTATTTTTAATAGCTTTAATAAGATAAGAACTGTTTTTATGTGCTTCCGGTTGAGCCATGATTAATTGTGCACCGCGAAATAACGGCGCATAAAATTCCCATATTGAAGCATCAAAACTGAAAGGAGTTTTTTGTAAAACTTTATCAAACTTAGACAGCGGGAATGTTTTTTGCATCCAGAACATATGGTTGCAAAGTGATTTATGAGACATCATCACCCCTTTGGGCTTCCCAGTGGAACCTGAAGTATAAATCACATAAACCAAATTAGCGGGGCTGACTCCGCTAATTGGATTCACATCTTTTTCCTGACATATTACTCCCCAGTCTGAATCCAGGCATATTTTTCGTTTTTTGTAATCGGGAAGCTTCTCCTTCAGATGCGCTTGGGTCAGCAATACGGGTGTCTGTGAATCCTCCAGCATGAAAGTCAGACGATCAAGGGGATAAGCCGGATCCAACGGCACATAAGCCCCCCCGGCCTTGAGAATGCCGAGCAGACCCACGATCATCTCCAAAGACCGCTCCACACAGATTCCCACCAGCACTTCCGGTCCGACTCCAGATGCTTGCAGGTGGTGCGCGAGTTGATTGGCTCTGGCGTTCAACTCCCCGTAGATCAGGTGTTGATCTTCAAACACCACGGCTGTCGCGTCCGGAGTTCGTTCCACCTGTTCCTCAAACAGGTGGTGGATACACTTGTCATCAGGAAACGGCTTCCGGGTATCATTCCACTCGATCAACAGTTTATGCCGTTCAGGCTCCAAAAGAATATCAAGTTCTTGAAGATGACAACCGCGTACAATTTGTCTGGAAAGGGAACGGATGCGTTCCAGAAAGTTCGGTCCGTCAGAAAAGAATTTTTCATTATAATGGACGGTCAATGCCAGTCTCTCGCCCTCATCATTGATGATGAAATGGACCTGATCATCCGGGGGAAGATCATGCAGGGACATATTCACCGTTTCCCCGCAAACATTGACTCTGGGAAAGTTGATGAAATTATGGAAAAACCCAGGTTTATCCGCCTTCAAAATTCTTTTTTGCGAAAATACGGAGATGTTCTGGAAGGAACCAAGGGATCTTCTGTAACCTTTCACATATTCAAGGTATTCAGGTAGGGAGATGCCAAGACCAAACCATCGTTTCGGGAAAAGGATCGGAAGCACTTGGTAAAAACAGCCTGATGTCTGCTTGTGGGCTTCAGGCCGGCCACTGACAATGTCATAGATCACAAAATCTTCTGACGGGTCAGCGTACCGGTTTGCCAATATCCCGTAAAGTGCCCTGAAATACGCGGGAAGACTCCATCTGCCTGCTTCACAGTAGGCCTTTATTTCCTGCAATTCATCTCCGGCCATGACCACGGTTTTTGATGTGAGCTTCCCGTCCTTGCCAAATTCTGTGTGAAATCCGAGGGGTTCGACGCGGCTGAGAAGGTTCTGCCAATATTCTTGAATTTCCGGTGTGTCAAAGGAACTGAGGCTCTCCTCAGCATGGTCATAAAAGGAGGGGCGAGGGGCGAGGGGTGAGCGGCGAGCGGCAAGCGGGCTCTCCTCATGAAAAGGGCCGCCTTTTTTCCTGTCGATATCCCCTCCCGCGAGGGCCTCATAAATTCTCCCGATTCTCTCAAAAAAGAGTTTTGCGGAATATCCGTCAAAGAGCAGATGGGGCATAGCAACGAGGGGGACATAATGACCGTCCGCATCTTTAACCAGGAAATTCTTGAACAACTGTGGGTCATTATCAAGGTCATATGTGACAAAAACCTTTTCCCTGACAACTTCCTCAAAATCATTCATACGCGCATCAGGAGCCGTCAGATCAATGAACTCAAAATAAACCGGACAATTCCTGTCAACAAATTGAAAAGGCTCACCCTTATAAAGGATGAAACGGGTCCTTGTCACCTCTTCCTCCATGGTTGCCATGGAGACCGCCTTTTCCCACAGTTCCCTGTCCAATTCTGTGTGTAACCTTATTGATGCCCCCAAGCTGTAAACAATGCTGTCCGAATGGATCATCAGATCCGTATATATGTCTCTTTGCATCGGGGTCAGATGGGATATCCTTTCTATTTCCGAAACAGGGATATCCAACGACGTTGCTATTTCCTGTCTGATCTTTCCAAAATCAGAAGACATGATAAGCCTCCTACTGTCATTCCCGCGAAAGCGGGAATCCTCTGATGCACTACCCACCGACTGTCATTCCCGCGAAAGCGGGAATCCACTGACGCAATACACAAATGAAAGCGCGCCCCTGTCATTCCCGCGAAAGCGGGAATCCACTGACGCAATACACAAATGAAAGCGCGCCCCTGTCATTCCCGCGAAAGCGGGAATATACTGACTGACGAAACCTGCAAGTTTTGTTTGCATATTATC
This sequence comes from Desulfobacterales bacterium, assembly GCA_029940115.1. Lineage (GTDB taxonomy): Bacteria > Desulfobacterota > Desulfobacteria > Desulfobacterales > 4be13 > JAOZRQ01. Next base: position 7,889 of record JAOZRQ010000208.1, on the reverse strand, counting down.
CCCATATGCACCCATATGCAACTTTCATGCCATAAACTCTGGAAATCTGAATCGAAATTATTATGATTTCATTTTGCTTTTCACGGCTCTCGGCATCATATCAGCAAAAGGGCCTTTTCCAATGCCCTGTATCCCTGCCGCGAAAAATCCAATGGGGGACACATAAAAGCAGGATATTGCTACCATCAAAATACTCCCTTCACCCTATTGACTTATCTCTTTATCATATATACAATCATTTTTCAATATGAAATTTGGAAAAAAGTGATTGGGGACATAAAAGCAGAATATTGCTACCACCAAAATACTCCCTTCACCTTATTGACTTATCTCTATCATATATACAATTATTTTTCAATATGAAATTTGGAAAAAAGTGATTTTTTTTTTTTGAGTCTGTATAAGTAAGTACCCGGCCAAAAGTTTTCCGGGATTTTTTCTTGGGAAGACAGCTTCCACAAACCGCGGATGGACACGGATGAACGCGGATGAGTCCGCGGCAGACAGGCCCTCCGCGTTCATCTGCGGCTCACAATGGAAAAGTTGTTCCTCATATGCAGATGCAGATACCAAAAAAAATTCACCATCATGACCCGATTTCGGGTTTCCTTGGCACGACCTTTGCATATGACATGAATATCTGCCTTCAAGCGACTTCCCCGAACCGGACACGCGGCCGCCTGAACGCGGAATCAGGGGTTTATCAATATGGAATATGACAAAGTTGCTGTTCAATGGAGCATCCGCTGGAAACTGATGGCGATCATCACCGCGCTGATGATCGCGTTGGTGGCGATACTGACTTATGTTCAGATTTCATCACAAAAGGAAATATTGGAAGATGCGCTGGACAGACGCACCGCGCTCATGAGGGAAAATTTGATCGCGCGTGGAAAGGCCTTCATCTCAAATCTGACAGACCAGGTGGAGGACGATATTGCAGGCTTTGACTTTTCCACAGCCGCGGAGACCGTCAAAATCAGAACCCGAGAAAACAGGGAAATCAATTATGCGGTCCTTATGAGTTCCTCCGGCATTCTACTGGTTCATACCTTGCTGTCCGACCCTGCTCAGTTCCGATTGACAGAGAGAGACGCCAATGCCTTGCATCAGAAGGATATGACGGCGGTACAGTACCAAGAGGACGACGGTCCTGTCATTGAAATAGCGGCCCCCATACAGGTAAGCATGACTCCTTGGGGCGTTTTGCGTCTGATCTATACGCTGGAGCATCTTGACAAGGAGATTGAAGAGTCCCGGAAACAGATCAGATATAAGACCAAAAGGATGATATTCAGATCGTTGCTCACCTCCTTGGCGTTTATGATCATATGTTTTGTCATCGTCGCCCTTCTGTCGGCAAAATTTTCTGAACCGATCATCCATCTCACCCATGTGGCCAAGGAACTCTCCAAAGGCGATTTTTCAGCGTCTTCAGATATTTCAATCCGTTCGAAAGATGAAGTGGGTGTGCTTACAGGGGCCTTCATCGAAATGAGCAGAGAGTTGGAAAACTCTTACAAGAAACTGGAAGAGTACAGCAAAACCTTGGAACAGAAAGTCAGGGAAAGGACGGCAGAACTTCATAAGAGCCTTGATGAAGTCAGTGAGGCCAACCAAAAGATCATGGCGAGCATCCGGTATGCCAAGATGATACAGGAATCTTTCCTGCCGGACATGGAGAAGATAAAGGCCTGTGTTCCTGACAGCTTTTTTGTCTGGAAGCCCAAGGATATCGTGGGCGGGGATATTTTCTTCACAGATGTGTTCAAAGGAGGCTTTGTCATTGCCATAATAGATTGTACCGGGCACGGGGTTCCCGGTGCGTTGATGACGATGATCGCGTCCGCTGCCCTGAAAAGAATCATAACCGATGAGGGATGCCATGATCCTGGTGCCATCCTGAAGCGTCTGAACCTCATCGTCAAAACATCGCTTAAGCAGGACACCGATCAGGCGATTTCCAACGACGGCTTGGATGCCGGAATCTGTTTTGTCCGGTCCCGCTCATCAGAACCTGCTTGTCAGCCATCGCCTGTTGTGAGGGAGAATGGAGAGGCGGTGATGTCCGAGAACCAAGAAGCTACGCTTTCTGCGGATGCGTCGCGTGGAGTGAGAGAGAATGGACAGACGATGATGTCCGAGAGCCTGCAACTCATCTTTGCAGGAGCAAAAACGGACCTGATGATTGTTCACCATAATGAGGCAAACACAGTAAAAGGAGACAAACAGAGCATCGGCTACAAAAGATCCGACTTGAGCTTTGACTTCACCAACCATACGATTGACATCGGCAAGGGGATGTCCTTTTATATGACCACTGATGGATTTGTGGATCAGCTGGGCGGAAAAAAGCGGTTTTCCTTCGGCCGCAGGCGGTTACAGAATCTGCTGAAGGAAAACGCGGGATTACCCTTTGACGAGCAGGAGAATATCATGCTTCAGACTTTCGACGAATACAAAGGCAAGAATGAAAGACAGGACGATGTGACCGTGGTCGGATTTAAGCTGTAAGCTGTAAGCTGTAAGTGCTCTGTTTCACAATTAATGTTCGGGTTTTCTTGCTCTTAATCTTAATCTTGCTCCTGATCGCAATCTTATTCCGAGAAAGAAAAAGAGAAAGAAAAAAGATCATAGGAGGATATCGATGAATGATTTGAAAATTGAAGCCACAAAATACATTCCCGGTGTATCCTTTGACAGCAAGAAAAATGTTTTTGATGTCAGGGGTGATTCTTATCCGGAAAATACAGCGGAACTCTATTCACCTGTGGTTTCTTGGCTGGAAAAATATGTTGAAAAGCTGGAAAACGGGAAGGATATTACCATTAACATGGAACTCGAGTATTTTAACAGCAGTTCATCACAAGTGTTGATGGATATCTTTGATATCTTGGAAGATGAAGCTCGAAACGGAACAATTGTCGTCATAAACTGGATTTATGATGAGGAGAATGAAATCGCTCTGGAACACGGGGAATGTTTTCAGGAGGATGTGGAAGCGATGACATTCAACTTGGTTCCAAAGCAATTGTGACCTTTCTGACTTCATAAACATTTCCCTCCCACGGCGTGAAACGGTCCGAGAACATCCGTCCCTCACCCAGCCGTTTCATGGTTCTCAGGTTGGTCAGTTCCACGTTTTCGGGGAATTCCATGCGGATATCCACCGAGTGCCCCGTAATCCCCTGGATGGCATCCCCCACCTCTCTCATCTCTTTTCTCTCGGTCGGATTTTTGACGAGGCAGAGATACCGCCTCTCTCCGTTCTTCCACCAGAGCGACTCAATCATGTTTGCAGGGGTTCCGTTCTCATAAACCCTGATCCGGGGCTGTAGTCCGGATGATCTCAGGAGATCGGCGATCATCTTGCGCCACGTGTTCCCATATGCGGAGAAACGTCTGCCCGGATCCCAGTATTCAAGGGGGGTGAGATTGAGATAGACAGCCCTCCCCCTTGCCCAAGATTTTTCCATGAGAACCGTTTCCCCTTGGGAATTTCGGGTGCCTCTTTCAAAGATGACGATTCCCTTGTGACGGCGAGCGCGGGTGTGATAGGTGAAACGCTCCAGATAGGGGCGATTGTATCTCTCACCGTCAACCTCGGTCAGCCCCTTGCCGTTCAGATATCCGGCGGATTCGTCCCGGGTGAGGCCGAACAGATGGTCCAAGGCCCCTGGTGCCCGCCCCTTGCCGTGTTCATCCAAAAGGCCGCAAAGATGATCTGCAATCAGCAGCCCCCCGCTTGCGACAAACCCGCGAAGCGCATCCGCCTCTTTTTCAGAGAGGCAGACCACTTTCGGAAGGATGATGACCTTGAATCTTTTGTTCAACGCCGCGTCTCCCTCTCTCACATTCAGATAACTGACAAAATCATACTGAAACCCGAGGTCTTCCAAGGTCTTGCACCAGACCTTCCGCAACAGGCCCATGGTCTGATTCTCGTCATCCAACGTGCCTGTGCGCCTCACCCAGGTCTTGCCATGCACAATCGCGTCCATTGCCCATCCCGCCTGAATGCTTGGGTGGGAGTAGTAAAGGCCGATGGGGTCGGGGGCGAACCGGGTCTCCTGATTGACGATGGGCTCGCTGATCTTTCCCTGAATCTCCTCAAAGGTTCCCCTGTTCGCGAGGATATGGGGGGCGATGGCATCCCCTTTGGCATGAAACCACCCCTCGGGCCAGGCAATGACCGCGTGGTTGCCGTGGAGCATGGTGTACCAGAGAAACCATGAATCCATCTTCGGGTCTTTCGTGGAAAAGAAGGTCTGCATCCGGGGCCGGCGAGCCTCATCCCACCAAGATCGGAGTATCTCGTTGGTCCCGTGGATGTCATAAGCCTCCATCCATTGCACCGCTCGGGAGAGCATGGCATAGTCATACCCGCCCCAAGGGCCCGGCCCCTGCCCGCCGACGAAGCCCGCGGGAATGTCAGGGGCAAGGTTGTTCGTATAACGCACCAGATCCGAGAGTACGGTTGCGAACTGAAAATCCATGAAATGCCGAAAATCAATCCACCGCGACAAATTCCACCCGGAAAGGGGTGGCGTTTGAGCGTTCCTCCGTATCTGTTCAAAGCCTTGGGGCATCACCGTCTCAAATCCGCTGAAAGAGGTTCCCCATTGACGATTCAGCGTTTCCACGGATCGGTATTCCTTTTTCAACCACTTCCTGAACCATTGCAGAGAGAGAGGATGAATGTCAACATCGCACGGATTGGCCATTCTTCCGAGCGAAATTTCATCGTCAAAGGCATACGCAAGCACGAGACCGTCTTTGGTCGCGTTCACGTTGTTCAGAAGGTGTCGTTTCATCTCCGCCAAGGTATGCGGATCCGCCAAGGTGTGCGGGCGCACCACAAGTTCCCGCGTGTTCATCACCGTTTTCCGATTCTCCCGGGTCAGATACAAGAAGCCTTTGTCTGCACCGTGTCCCACATAATAAGGGAAATGCTGCCTGACGGAGAGTCGGACCCTCTCCTCCTGACCCGCGCCCCGGTCGATCTGAAATCCCCCGAGCCCGGCTTTTCTGTACCGATCAAAATCCTTGAGAACATCGGTCTGATAGGGCCATACCAGTATTCTGAAACGGTTCCATTCCGGCCGCAGGGGCACAGGGGGAACCGGTTGAAGATGGGTCACATGCAGATCTGCCACAGACTCTGCTCCAGCGTCGCCCCTTTGAGGGAAGGCAAACAGAATGATTAGGATAATACATAAGCGGAAAAAATCATGTCTCATAATCAGTACCTAGATCGTTTGGACTAACCTTGCCCGTTGTGCCAAATCCAAGCCGCCCGCCGGATTTGGCAATCCGGCGTGAGCAGGGTGGCCGAAACGATGATCAAGGCCCAGTACCTGGACATCCAGAAGCCGCCTAAAGGCGGGACTACAAACTTAATAAATCACTCCCCTTCTCCTGGATCAGTACTTGGACATCCAGAAGCCGCCTAAAGGCGGGACTACAAACTTAATAAATCACTCCCC
>JAOZRQ010000208.1:0-2303 GCA_029940115.1 Desulfobacterales bacterium | reverse complement strand
TTCTCTTGGATCAGTACCTGGACATCCAGAAGCCGCCTAAAGGCGGGACTACAAACTTAATAAGCCGCCTAAAGGCGGGACTACAAACTTAATAAATCACTCCCCTTCTCCTGGGTCGCCACACTCACTTGGACATCGGTGTGGTCCATTGCCTCCTGAACCGTGGTCAACGCCCTCTGAGGCGTGTTGTTTGTCTCGCTCAGGTGGGCAAGGATCACATGCCTGAGCCGGTCGTGCCTGATCCCCTGCAACAGCGCGGCGGAGTCCTCATTGGAAAGATGCCCGGTTCTGTCTCTGATGCGCTGTTTCAAAGGCCATGGATAGGGGCCTCTTATCAACATATCCGGATCATGGTTGGCTTCCAGTATCAGCAGGGCGCAGCCTGCAAGATGGGCCTTGACCATGGCGGTGGCGATGCCGAGGTCCGTTGCCACGCCGATTTTGATCCCGTTCTGTTTTATGGTGAAGCCTGACGGGTCCGCGGCGTCGTGGGACACGGAAAACGGATGCACCGTCAGCGTGTCAATCTCAAAGCCCCTCCCGCATTCAAATGGTTTGAGATCATGGATTTTCCCCAGATACGGCGCGCCAGCCCGCGCGGTTCCCCGGTTCATGTAAACCGGCAGGCCAAAGCGGCGGGATAATATCCCCACGCCCCGGATATGATCCGCGTGTTCATGGGAGACCAGTATCGCGTCCAGCGATTCCGGAGAAAGCCCCTTTGATTTCATCCTGCGTTCAATTTCAATCCCTGAAAGGCCCGCATCAACAAGGATCGCCGTCGAACCGCCGGAGACAAAGATGGCGTTCCCTTTGCTGCCACTTGCCAAGACGCATACGGAGAGCGGATGGTTATTTTCAGCTTTGTTGCTCAATGATCTGGGGAATGTCTTGGTTTTGCTGATTTTGGGTGTTTCATTCTTTTTCCCGGGAAAACGGCCCTCTCGTCTGTCCGCTGATCTCCCGGATAAAGGCAAATATGGCCTCGTTTTTGTCCCAGTCTCCCCGTTTGAACAAGGATTCGACGGGAATCCGGGTCCCGTCTTTGGCGAGCAACGGGACATCACAGGCTCCCTTCTCCCCGGGCGATACTCTCGCGAGCGCGTCTGAAACCTTGGTGCGCGTGTCAGGCGGATACAGATCGAGCATACGTTTGCGCCTCAACTCCTCTTGGGAGTAGCCGAGACGCTTCTCAGCCACAGGCGTCGCAAACGCAATATACCCCTCCCGGTTCAGGACAAAGAGAAAGTCGTCCAGGGAATTCAGCAGAGATTCCAGATTTTCACGGGTGCGCTCATGGACCAAGTCTTCCAAATGCGCTTTGATCTCCTTTCGCTGCAATATCTCTTTTCGGAGCCGCCTGTTGGACAGGACAAGTTCGTCCGTGCGTTTGTGGACAATGTCCTCAAGGTAGTCCCGGTAATACTTGAGTTCCAGATGGGTCCGCACCCGTTCCCTGACGATTGCCGGGCTGAACGGTTTCATGACATAGTCCACCGCGCCCATCTCAAATCCCCGAAGCTCATTCAGTTCCCTGCCCATGACGGTGATGAAGATCACAGGGATATCCCGGGTGTTGGTGCCCGCTTTCAACGCTTTCAGAATTTCGTATCCGTTCATGTCAGGCATGATGATGTCCAACAGGATCAGATCAGGCCGCTCCCTGCCGGACGCACATTCAATCGCCTCATTGCCGTTTGTTGCCCCGAAAAGCTCATAGTCGTCCGCCAGTGCCTCTGCCAGTATCCTGATATTGTCCGGTTCGTCATCAACGATCAATATCCTCTGCTTTTCTGGATCGTCATTCATTCTGTGATCCTGTGTGTCCCCTTGTAGAGCATGTAAGATAAGGTTTGTCCGAAAGTTCCGGAGGGAACTGACACGGGTTTACCGAATATTTACGAATTTTATAGTTGATACCAGATCAAGAAATGAAATGCAATCGTTTTTTGAAAAAGGTGATCTGAAATTCGTGACCGGAAAGGCAACCTGTCATTCCTGCGAAACTAGTACAGCAATTCATAAGTTCGTCACCCCTCTGCTCCCGCCGGACTTCGGCGTGAGCTCAGTCGAACGATTGCCAAATCCGGCGGCAATCTGAGGCGATCAAGGGGGGTACGAATTTAAAAAGTGGTGTACTAGTACAGCAACTTGTAAATTCGTCACCCCCGGATTGCCAAATCCGGCGGTGATCCAAGCCGCCGGATTTGGCAATCCGGCGGGAGCGTGAAGGGGTCACGGACTTACAAGCGTGAAGGGGTCACGGACTTACAAGCGTGAAGGGGTCACGGACTTACAAGCGT
>JAOZRQ010000744.1 GCA_029940115.1 Desulfobacterales bacterium | reverse complement strand
TTTGCCAATCCGAAACGGGCGTGGGCCGGGATGTTGTTTGGTCATGGTTCCTTATAGAGAACAAGAACGGGTTAGCGTTTTGAAAATTGAAACCGTGCCCTGGCCCCCTTCTGGCCATATTTCTTACGTTCCTTGACCCTGGGGTCCCGTTTGACAAAGCCGGCCTTTTTCAGGGGGCCTCTCAGATCCGGATCCGCCAAGATCAGCGCCTTGGTGATGCCATGCCGGATGGCACCCACTTGGCCGGAAATGCCACCTCCTTTGACACGGATATTGACGTCATAAGAGGTGAGGTTGTTTGTCATGACAAGCGGCTGGGTGAGAATGAGCCTTGCCTCCTCGGTTGTGAAATAAGCATCCATCAGCTTGTCGTTGATGAGAAATTCACCCTTTCCGGGTTTCAACCATGTTCTGGCAATTGCCGTTTTTCGTTTTCCTGTTGCGTAATAAAGGTTCTCCATATATTCATTCCCCAATAATTCAGGATTCCTTTTTGGTCATCCTTCATAGATATGTCGTACCTGCCCGATATATGGAACAGGGAGAGTGCGAGCCTATTTCTGGATTTTCTGCCAGATATTCTGTAAGGACGCCAGTTTTTTTGTGACAAGCCTCTCTGCCATCTATTTCAGTTCAAGCCCCTCAGGCTGTTGGGCGCTGTGGGGGTGCTTGTCTCCTGCATAAACCTTCAGCTTTTTGAAAAGGCTTCTCCCCAGCCTGTTTTTCGGCAACATCCCCTTTACTGCAAAGCGAATGATATCTTCGGGCCTTTTCTTCTGAAGTTCCTTTGCCGTGGTCGTCTTCAGTCCCCCGATATAGCCGCTGTGCCTGTAATAGCATTTCTGATCCCATTTTCTGCCGGTGAGACGGATCTTGTCTGCATTGATGACGATGACGCTGTCCCCGGTATCCACATGAGGGGTGTACAAGGGGTTATGCTTGCCTCTGAGACGGGAAGCGATGAGCGTTGCAAGCCTCCCGAGGATCTGCCCCTCCGCGTCAACAATCCACCATTTTCCTTTGTTGTCAGACTGCTTTGCGCTGTAGGTGTATTTTTTCATAAAAACTCCGGTGTACATTGAAATTGAAAATTCGGTTCCGAGTTTCAATTCCATAAAACTCGACGATCAAGTTTTCTGGGTTATCAAGTTGCTGATTATAACGGATTTAAGGGAGACCGTGAACTTGAACTTATACTTGAACTTATACTTGAACTTGAACTTATGCCCGCAAATGAATGTTCAAGGGCAGAGCGGCCTCCCCGAAAGGCGTTATAATCAGTCAAGTTGTCGCCCCAATAGCCCAGAACCTTAAGGACCCAGAACCAAGTAATTTGTTTTTTTAAATAAAATATATGTTTATGTCAAGGGAAAAAAACAGAAATCCATCATGTTCAGCCTTTCTTTCCGTAATCTTCTTGAATATCCTGATAAATCACTTGGATGGTCCGGATAGACATCATGGCCCCTGCCAGCGGCAATATCGCGTACAGATAGACCAGCGGGATTTGCAGAATGATGGTCTTCTGGTGGGTCCGCAACTGAAGTTCGGCCATGAGCCAGCCATAGTAAAGCATCAGGCCTGAAAAGGTCAGGGTGACGAGATTGCTGAAATAGTTGAGAAAGGGCTTCATCTGGGGAACCAGTTGGACCAGCGCGTCAATTTTGATCATGGAACGGTTTTTTATGGCCGCGCTACACCCGATGAGCGTTGTGTAAATGATCACCTCCCTGACCAGCTCCTCTGACCAGGCCAAGGAATAGTTGAACCCATATCGCAACACCACATTGAAAAAGAGCGCCGCAAGGGCCGCCATGACCGTGATGAATAGGGTCCAGTCCTCAAAAAAAGTCAATGCCTTGTCCACAGCATTCATTATTTTTCCAAACATAGCAGGTCTCCTTCAGGCTCCTGATTTAGAGGAGCCCGTGAACTTGAACTTATACTCATACTTGCCCGCAAAGGAATGTTCACGTTTGGGTTCAAGTTCACGTTCAAGTCAGTGCTGAAGCATGAATCAATCATTGCCCGAAATTCGGGTGTTCCGGGAGAGTCATGATTTTTTTTGTCGCGCTGCCTGTTGCCATCTTTGCCGCATGCATGGGCTCTCTGGCAAAAAGTCATGCTTCAACACTGCGTTCAAGTCCATGAACTTGAACTTATACTACTTGCAATCTATGTATTTCACTGGCACAAGACGATGACTAAGCATATCAACAGCCGCCTGAGCCTGCTCCAATATGATGTAGCCTAAAAGTGGCTCATATTCCCCATCTTTGGCCTCTTCCATCTCCATAAATATCACTTCGTTGTAAATTCGGCGAAATCCTTCTATTTTTATCCCTATCGGCCCACAAGATTCACCTTTGATGACCTCATTGTTTGCCAGTATCAGTTCAACATTTTCCGTACTCAAAAATTTGCCCAGTCAATCTTTCCAAGCAACTGGCAATATCAGACTTGCTGCACCGGTATCAACAAACATGCTACATTTCATGGATTTTGATTCATCTGCGGGATTGGATATTTCCACTTGCACAATGATTCTTCCCATTATTCCTCCAACGTGTAGCCATAATCAGCAGATCGAAATTTTTTCTTGATCTTAATCTGGGCATCTTCATTTATGGGTTTACATTTTTTAAGCCGAAAAGTTTGTAGTTCCGCCCCCGCTCGGTTCGGGTTGGCAAATCCGAACCCTTTCCCCGCCGGATTTGTCAATCCCTGACAAAAGACGTCAGGGACAGGTTCCGGCGGGAGCTTCTCAGGGAAGCTTTTCAGGAAGGGTCGGTTCCGCCCGCTCGGTTCGGATTGGC
>JAOZRQ010000207.1 GCA_029940115.1 Desulfobacterales bacterium | reverse complement strand
TGACTTCGGCAATTGGTGAAACCCCAGGTTTCCAGCCTCTGACCGTCAGATCAATTCCTGCCTCCTCGTACCATCCCCGCTCTTTGGCAAGCAAAACCCCGGCGAACTGGACATTTGTAACCCAGTTCAGTTGGATCGTAACCGGCTGAAGCGGCTCTTTGGCAATGCCCTGTCCTGAACAGAGTGCCACGATGAGCAGGCCCATCATCATCCTTATCCATACATTCTTCATAATACCCTCCTTTTTTTGCCGAACTTGTTTCTTTTCGATTGTCAAGGTCGGACCGACATGATTTTCCAGATCATATACATCTTTTTGGTTCTTGTCAAGTGATTCGACTCAAGACCTACGAGGTTTCAAAAACCTCGTAGGTCGGTTGAATCTCATCAGGTGACAGGGTATGTCAGGGCAACATAGGTGTAAACTCAAGGGCCAATGCCCATTTCCCATGCCCTGCCGTGTTCGTGGGACGTGACCGCGCTCGTTGCTGAAAGTGTGGACAACGGACAGGTTCACGGGCACGTTCACGGGTAGGAATCCTTAAGTTTACACTTATGTCAGGGCAATTTTGGGCTGTGGCAAGACAAATTGGGCATATTCTCTTGACGTAAGGCCGACAATGCCTTATCTTACATTTTTTATAAGAAAGAGCTGTGTACAGGACAAAAAAATGATTGGGAAAAGAAACCCGGCTTTTTCTTGCAGTTGGAAGGTCGGCCGTTTGGGAAAAAGCCGGGTTTCTCGCCCATTCCCAATTTTTTGTCCTGTACACAGAAGAAAGAGAGCAACCTTTACAATGGATCTGAATTCAACGGACATCATCATTGTCAATTACAACAGCACCGACTATCTGATCAATTGCCTCAGATCGGTTGAGAAATCGCTGGATGGCTTGTCTGCAAAGTTCTTTGTTCAGGACAATGCATCCACGGACCATGTCGGCAGAATACGTTCCGAGTTTCCCCAAGTCAATCTTACCATGAATCCGGCCAATCTCGGCTTTGCCAAGGCGGTCAATCAGGGGATCAGACAGGGAAGGGGCGAGTATCTGCTACTCTTAAACCCGGACACCTGTCTCATGGACGATTTTTTGGAGACCTGTCTCGGTTTTATGCGGGAGACCCCAAGGGTGGGGATACTCGGCCCCAGAATCCTTGACCATGACGGCAGGTTGCAGAATTCTGCCAGAGCCTTTCCCACGCCTTTGACCGCGTTTTTCGGACGGTCCTCCTTTCTCTCCAGAAGGTTCCCGAGAAACCCGATCACCTCGAAAAATCTCCTCAACCTCAAGTCTGACGGAAAATCGCCCATGGAGGTGGACTGGGTCTCCGGGGCCTGCATGATGGTCAGGAGAAAGGCGATTGAGGATGTGGGACTTTTGGACGAGCGGTTTTTCATGTACTGGGAAGATGCGGACTGGTGCCGGCGGATGCGGGAACGGGGATGGAAGGTCATCTATCATCCGAAAGTCTCTGTTTATCATTATGTGGGGGGGAGCAGTGAAAAGCATATGTTCCGTTCCGCGATTGAATTCCATAAAAGCGTGTATCGTCTTTTCGACAAATACCTCGATTCATCCTTCTGCTTTCTGAAACCCTTGGTATTCGGCGGACTGAGCATTCGTCTCTTTTTTGTCCTTCTTTCAAACCTGTTCCCCTTCGTACCCCTGCCCCCGCCCCTGCCCGTGCCCGACAACCGTGCCGGGCACGGGCAAACGCTCTCTCTTTCTTTTGTGTCTGGACGCGGGCAGGGGCGGGGGAAAATCAGGATTCTCCGGATCATCTCCCGTCTGAACATCGGCGGGCCTGCCATTCATGTCTGTCTGCTGACAAACGGACTGGATGCGGAAAGATTCGATTCCCAGCTGATTGCAGGCCGAATTTCCCCCCAAGAAGGGGAGATGACGTACCTGTTTCATGCTTATGACAAGAAACCAGTGATCATCCCTGAATTGCAACGGGAGATCAGTCTCCGAACGGACATGAAGGCCTTTGTCCGGATTCTGAAGGTGATCTTCCGGGAAAAGCCGGACATCCTGCATACCCACACGGCAAAGGCCGGCTCCAGCAGCCGGTTTGCCGCGCTGATGTACAACATGATCGGAAGTCGTCGGGTGCATATGGTCCACACCTTCCATGGCCATGTCTTTGACGGCTATTTCAGCAGGCTGAATTCGTTGCTGCTTCTGAATGTCGAACGCTTTCTAGGCCGGGTGACGGATGTCATTGTCGCGATCAGCCATACCCAGAAGCAGGAGCTTGCAGAGAAATACCGCATTGCCCCGGCCCGCAAAATCAGAACCATCGAACTCGGGTTTGATTTGCGGCCCTTTTTTTCCAGCCAGTCTCTGAAAGGGGCATTCAGAGAGACATTGGGGATAGACGACCGTACGCTTCTGATCGGCATCGTGGGCCGGCTGGTTCCCATAAAAAACCATAAGATGTTCTTTGCCGGTGCGAGATTGTTTCTCAAAGCGCATCCTGATGCCCGGGTGAAGTTTCTCATTGTGGGGGACGGTGAACTGCGAGAGACGCTTGAGGCGTATTCTCAGGAACAAGGGCTGGAGAATCATGTCCTATTTTGTGGGTGGATAAAGCATGTCCCCTTTGTTTACGCGGACTTGGACATTCTGGCCCTCACCTCTCTGAACGAGGGGACGCCTGTTTCGATCATCGAATCCATGGCCGCCTCGGTTCCGGTGATTGCCACAGATGCCGGGGGGGTGACAGATCTGCTCGGGATGCGATTCCAGGGGAGAAATCCGGAATCCGAAATCCGGAATCCGAAATCCGGGCACGAGGTGAATGAGAATGGCTTTGCGGTATGTGAGCGGGGCATTCTCTGCCGGAAAGACGATCCCTCCGCTTTTGCCCAAGGATTGGCATACATGGTGACGTCCGATATCGCTGAGAGAGAGGCGCGTGTGAGGCGCGCCCGTGCCTTTGTGGAAAGGCGGTTTGACCATAAGCGGCTGATTCACGATATTGAAACGCTTTATGGCGAGTTAATGCGGGTAAGGAATAGGCAATCGCAAGACGGAGAGTCAGAATCCGAATTTTCTAAGCCTCTAAGCCGCCGGGGGATCAATTCCCCGGCTGAGAGCGCAAGTGCGCTGAGGCACACTGTCATTTTGTAATAGCTGGCTTCAGCCTGCTTGGGCTTTCAGCCTCGGAATTGATTCCGGGGCGGTCGCCGGGGTATCCGTTCAATCCTGAAATCCGATGTCATTTTTCAGACCCTGTCGGAGACCACAAAAAGTGTCATGACCAGGAATATGACAACGGATCGGAGGATGGGACGGATTTTTTTGATATCCGTTCAATCCTGAAATCCGATGTCATTTTTCAGACCCTGTCGGAGACCACAAAAAGCGTCATGACCAGCAACAAGCAACAAACAACGGACAAATTTATCCGATGACACAGAGCGCATCACCCTTTGCCACTGAATCGCCATTGCCGAAATTGATGGACTTGATCGTGCCGCCTACCGGCGCAGGCAGTGCGTTCTCCATCTTCATGGCCTCCAACACAACCACCGTCTCCCCTTCGCTGACCGAGTCTCCGACCTTTTTCTCATACTTGACGATCATGCCGGGCATGGGGGCTGTGAGCGGGGTTCCATCTACTGCTTCCGCCGCCTTGGGCGCAGGTGCCGGTTTGGCCGCGGGAGCGGCAACCGGTTTGGCCGCGGGTGCGGGAGCAGCCGGTACGGGGGCTAGGGCAGCAGGAGCCGCCATCTGCGGCATCGGCATGGCCGGCATCTGCGCCTGCAACTGTTGCACATAGCTGACCAGTGGGGTTCCGCCGACCTCCTCCACACCGACCTCAAAATGATCCTCATCCACAAACACGTTGAATGTGCGGAGGTTTTCGCCCTTTTCCGGTGCGTCCTTCTTCTCGACAAGCTTGCCGGCCAGCGCCTTCTTGAGCAGTTCCTGCTTCGCCTTCGCCTGATCCAGAGTGATCGGCTTCACATCGTCCGGCACTTCCTCCTTGCCGTACTTCCATTTCAGGAAGCGTTTGCCGGTGACCGGATAGATGGCGTAGATGATCTCGTCATCAATGTCCACCGCCAGCCCTTCCACATCCCTCTTGGCATTCTCAAGTTCAGGTTCCAGAACCTCGGCAGGTCGGCAGGTGATCGGCTCTTCGCCTCTCGCATACCCTTTGAGGGCCTTTTTCTGAACTTCGGAATCGATGGGAACCGCGGTCTTTCCGTACAGGCCGTAGCAGAGGTCCTTCACCTGCGCGGTGATCATCTTGTACCGCTCGTTCTCATCATCAAAGAGCACATTGTTCACGGTCTGGATCCCGACAATCTGGCTGGTGGGCGTGACCAGCGGAATCTGGCCGAGCTCTTTCCTGATCCTCGGAAGTTCCTTGTAAACCTCGTCAATCTTGTCGAGCGCGTCCATCTCCCGCAACTGAGTGACCAAGTTGGAGAGCATCCCGCCCGGGGTCTGGTGGAGAAGCACGTTGATGTCAATGATCGACAGCTTCGTGTCGTCCAGCAGATGCCGGTATTTCGGCACGATCTCTTTTTCAAGGACCTCGTTGATCTTGGCGAGATGCTTGATGTCAAAGCCGGTGTCCCGGTTGGTCCCGATCAGCGACATCACCAGCGGCTCGATGGCCGCGTGGGAGGTACGGTAAGCATACGGCGACATGCAGGTGTCAATGATGTCCACCCCGGCCTCAATCGCCTTCAGATGGGACATCGCGGACATGCCGGAGGTGAAGTGGCTGTGCAGGTGGATCGGCGGCTTCACGGTCGCCTTCAACGCCTTGACGATCTCATACGCGTCATACGGAGCGATCAGGCCGGCCATATCCTTGATGCAGATGCTGTCCGCGCCCATTGCCTCCAAGTCTTTGGCCTTGTTCACATAGTAGTCCAGGTTATAAACCTCACCGCCCAGCCGGGGTTCGGTCATGGTGTAGCAGATACACCCCTGGAAATGCTTTCCGCATGCCTTGATCGCCGGGACGACCGTCTCAAAGTTGCGGTAGTCGTTCAGCGCGTCAAACGTCCTGAAGATATCCAAGCCGTTTGCCGCGGTTCTTTCCACGAACGCCTTGGCCAAATCGTCCGCGTAGTTCCTGTATCCCACCAGGTTTTGGGCCCGGAGAAGCATGGAAAAGGGGGTCTTTTTGGCATATCGCTTCAGGGTGCGGAGCCTTTCCCACGGATCTTCGTTCAGAAACCGGTGCATGGTGTCAAAGGTCGCACCGCCCCAAGTCTCCAACGCCCAGAAGCCGACTTCGTCCAGCATTTCCGCCACGGGAATCATGTCTTCGGTCCGTCCCCGGGTGGCAAAAAGGGACTGATGACCGTCACGCAAGGTCAGGTCCTCGATCTTCACCGGGTTTTCCGCCTTGGGCCTGTCCTTGTCATAGTTCATGGGGGTCATTTTCACTGCATTCTGATCACTCATCTCAAACATTCTCCTCTCTTATTGAATGAAAATTGAGAATTGGGAATTTTCATTCTCAATTATCTAAGGGTCTTTAGTTGCATCAGGTTGCGCATCTGCATCTGCATCTGCCGACCGCTGATCGCCCAGAGCTTCAACGGTGCCGACGGCGGCACCGCCGGCGCAACCGCTGTTGCGGGCATCATCGTTGCAGCGCAGACCGCTTCTTCCTCAGTCTGGATGTAACTCATTACCGCGGCGATTGCCGCGGTGATCTTCTTTTCACTATCCATTTGGATCTCCCGTGTAAATGGTGAAGGATGAAGGATGAAGGATGAACATCAAGTATCAAGCATCAAGTATCAAGCATCAAGCATCCAAGCATCCAAGCATCAAGCATCAAGCATCAAGCATCAAGTATCAAACATCAAGCATCAAACATCAAGCATCAAACATCAAGCATCAAACATCCAAGCACCAAGCATCAAGCATCAAACACCAAGCATCAAACACCAAGCATCAAACATCAAGCATCAAGCATCAAACACCAAGCATCAAACATCAAGCTACATCGGAATGTTCCCGTGTTTTTTCGGGGGCCGGAGTTCCCGTTTGCCACACATCACCTCCAAGGCATCAATCAGCCGGGGCCGGGTTTTGCTCGGCTCGATTACTGCGTCAATATATCCCCGGCTTGCCGCGCAGTAGGGATTTGAAAAGAGCGCATTGTATTCCTCGATCTTCTCCTTCCGCTTCTCCGCAGGATCATCCGCCCCTTTGATCTCCTTCCGATGGATGATGTTGGCCGCGCCGGCCGCGCCCATGACCGCAATCTGGGCGGTGGGCCAAGCAAAGGCCATGTCCGCGCCCAGATCCTTGGAGCACATCGCGAGATAGGATCCGCCGTAGTCCTTCCGGGTCACGAGGAGCAGCTTGGGCACGGTCGCCTCGGAGTAGCACCAGAGCAGTTTCGCACCGTGCCGGATGATGCCGCCCCATTCTTGGTTGCTTCCCGGCAGATACCCGGGCACATCCGCGATGGTCAGCATCGGAATGTTGAACGCGTCGCAGAAGCGGATGAAGCGGGTCGCCTTGTCTGACGCGTCGATATCGAGGCATCCGCCCAGCACTTTGGGCTGGTTCGCGATAATGCCGATGGACCGGCCGTTCAATCGGGCCAGCCCGACGATGATATTGGCCGAGAAGAGTTCATGCGGTTCAAAGAACTCGCCGTTATCGACAATGGAGCGAATCACATCCTTCATGTCATACGGCTGGTTGGGACTGTCCGGGATGATCTCATTCAGGGCTGGATCCGTCCGTTTCGGATCGTCCCCGGTGGCCACCACCGGTGGGTCCTCCATGTTGTTTGACGGCAGATAGGCGAGCAGTCGCTTGATCTGATTGATCGCATCCTCATCGCTCTCACACGCGAAATGGGCCACCCCGCTCTTCTCGTTGTGGGTCATGGCCCCGCCGAGGTCCTCAAAGGTGATCTCCTCGCCGGTAACGGACTTGATCACCTCAGGGCCGGTGATGAACATGTAGCTCGTGTTCTTCACCATGAAGATGTAGTCCGTCATCGCGGGGGAGTAAACCGCGCCCCCTGCGGTGGGCCCCATGATCGCGGAAATCTGGGGAATCACCCCAGATGCCACCGAGTTCCGGTAGAAGATCTGCCCGTATCCGGAGAGCGCGTCCACGCCCTCCTGGATCCTCGCGCCCCCGGAGTCGTTCATCCCGACAAACGGCACACCCGCCTTGAGGGCCATGTCCATCACCTTGCAGATCTTCTTGGCATGCATCTCACCGAGGCTGCCCGCCCTGGAGGTGAAGTCTTGGGCAAACGAGAAGACCGGTCTGCCGTCCACCATCCCGTGTCCGGTGACCACGCCGTCAGACGGAATCTCCACCTTCTCCATGCCAAAATTGACACACCGGTGCGTGACGAACATGTCGATCTCCCGGAATGTTCCCGGATCGAACAGGCAGTCCATCCGCTCCCGGGCGGTCATCTTTCCCGGCTTTGACTTCTGTTTCTCGACGGCCTTCTCACCGCCCATCTGAAGCATCTTCTCTTCCCGATCCTTCAGGTCCTGTATTTGGTCTGCTACAACTCCCATTCGTCTGTTCCTTTCGTTGTTTCAGGTTGGTGATTATGGGTTTATGGGCACAAGGGTTGGATTTGGCAAGGATGTTGCCTCCAATCCTTGTCGTTCTACAGATTTAATCAAAAAGATTGTCCGAAGTGCAAAAATTGAGCAAAGCGATTTTTGCACAACATGCCTTGGAACCAAAAAGATTGTCCGGAGTGCAAAAATTGAGCGAGGCGATTTTTTGCACAACATGCCCCTGGAACCAAAAAAATTGTCCGAAGTGCAAAAATTGAGCGAGGCGATTTTTTGCACAACATGCCCCTGGAACCGACAAAGATTTTGTTCAAAGCACTATTCCATCGTCTCTTTCCGATGATCAAGTTTTTGGATCCAGTTGGCTCAAAAAGCCGGTCATTCATGTGAAAATCTTGGCGATGCTCAATTCTCAGAGGAGATTTCCCAATCTCTCTTTCTAAATTACAGGATAAAATAAGGCGTGTCAATCAGAATATTTCTGATTCTAACGGATTTTGTGGTTGCATAGGAACCGTGACCAAACAACTTCCCCATTTCCAGCTCCTGCCGGATTGCCAAATCCGGCAGACGTCTCGGATTTGCCAATCCGAAACGGGCGTGGGCCGGGATGTTGTTTGGTCATGGTTCCATAAGATTTCAGACAGCTGTGATCCTTGCAAACCGCGGATGAACGCTGATGCTCCCGCACTCTGACCGGCTGCACAGGCCGTGGACAGGGCGGAAATCCTGCAAATCCTTATCATCCTTTAACCAAGGTTCGGACACCCGGCAGAAAGATTCCCGTGAACCCGGCAGGTTCCGAACCCTGATTAAAGGACCCGAACCCTGATTGAAGGATTAAAAGTTTTCCATGATTCCGGCATGACCACAGGGACGGCTTGCAATAAAAGGTGATGCCCGCTCCCTTCCTTATAAACCATCCTTGTCGTTTATTTGCTCCGCGCCAGTTTGTAAGAATGCGGCAACACTGCCAGCATATAGCTGTGGACGGCTTTGACGACAGCGTCTCCGACATTGACGCAAATTCCCTCTGACACCAGTTCATCCAGCAATTGCAGAGTCTCTGCGTCAAGTTCAATGCCGCGATCTTTTTTGTGTGAGTGTTCAGGAGCTTCAACAATTTCGGCCAATCCCTGGTCCATCAGTTCAAAGCCGTCGTGCATCTCCATGAACTCAGCGATTTCCCGGTCATTTTCAAATTTGGGTATCTTTTGCAGTCTTTCCATCACAGCCTCCTCATTTTCTTGAATCTTTTTCTGACGGAACTCCGCATGTCCATTGCGTGGATGACGCGGTATGCGGATGATGTCTCCCTGACATGGCCGATCTCCAGGGAGGTTCCTCAGCTCCCGGAGAGGCGTTCGGCGGAATGGGGCTGGGGATATTCTGAAACTGCCCAGATAATCAAAGGTTTTGTACAGCCAATGATAGGCTTTCACACGGTCATCAGGTTTCACTGCCCGGCGAATCTGTCTCAGGTGTCCTCTTACGGATTCCTCCACAGTAATGATTGTAATGGCCATCAGCTCCGGCGATACAGCCAGCAGGTGTTTCCTCAGTTGCCAGTGTCCGCGCTGATGGAGGCTCAGATGGTCTGTGTCAAGTATGTAAAGGCTCATTCCGGCAACTCCCCAGTCTCATCGGCCTCCCGCCGGCAGGCCGCCATCTCAGCCTGCCAGTCATCGAATGTGGGATCATCTCCGAAGCATCCGAAAGTGAGCTTCACCCGGATATTGGAATAAACCCGCAATGTCTTTCTGATAGGATTGAACTGCACAGGATATGCCTGCAAAATCATCACCGTACATCCCCGGATTGACTGAGGCCCTTCCATTCCCACGATTTCAGCAGGGTAAAACTTGTCCTCCTGATACAATTCCGCATCTTTCTCGAATGGCGGGATGGGCGCGTCCGCAATATCCGGCAGAGCTTCCTGCGCGGGATAGATGTTATACCCCTTGATCTCTTTGGAAGCCGAATCAGCAATCTCCATGCTGACCGTCGCTCCCGCGGGAATGGCAATATAGCGGTTCACCGTGGGAAACTGGGGCTTGCCCACTTCGGTCACATGACCGCCGCCCGGTATGTCCAGAAAATGGTAAGTGCCACCTTCCTGCGCGATTTCCGCCACGTTCATGCCCGGAATGTCAAAGTCAACGATCAGTTCATACATCGTGGAGACAGGGGTGTCAATCTCAACCGGCGTGTCAGGTTTGGCTTCGCCAAAAGGCACCCAGCCGAGAAGTGCGGGCGATACAGCACTGATCCCGGCAAAGCTCTTCCCGTCATCCCACTTCAGATCATGATACAGCGCAAACGCGGCAACGCCCCGACTTGCCGAAATCTCGACGCTTCTCACATGCTCTGCCCCATCAGTCCCACGAAGCAGGTCGGCCAGATCATATTTCCCGCTGCCATTGGGGGGAAGGGAGTGAGTCTGCGGGGGAAACGCATCACCGTCCACATCAACAAGGGTCAGTGTGATCTCGGTGGCAACACTGTTCGGGTTGCAGATCATCACGGATGTGTCCCATTGGGAGTTCTGTGCCACATGGGGAACCGTCAGTGTCTTTGACAAATTCGGGATGAGCGTGATGTCCGCCATGTAGCCGCCGCTTCCGGCTTTCCCGAAAAAACAGAGTCCTGCAAGAGTCTGGTCGGATCTCACCCGTATCCATCCTTCCTGCCCCAAGTCCGCTCCGACCACATAGGCTTCCTGCCCTCCTGCCGGGAGTCGCT
Organism: Desulfobacterales bacterium; assembly: GCA_029940115.1. Classification (GTDB taxonomy): domain Bacteria; phylum Desulfobacterota; class Desulfobacteria; order Desulfobacterales; family 4be13; genus JAOZRQ01. The sequence goes on along the minus strand of JAOZRQ010000207.1, from coordinate 382 downwards.
CCGTTGGCAGTGATATCAATTTCAAGGGCCTCAAATATCTCAGACGGCAATGAGGAGAGTCGGAGATTCAGTTCGGTTTCCAGCCCGGGAAGCAATTCGGGGCTGGACATACCCAGATGGTAATCGTAGTGAATCCACTCATCTCCTTTGTAGGTTTTGATGGAAAAATCAGCGGACTGAATGGCGATGCCGTGTTCATCGAGCAGATCGGACAAGATGCGGCAAGCCTTTCCGATATCTCTGTCAGTGAGATTGTGCCGCTTCATGAAGGAAATCGCCAGTCTCCGGTCTTTCAGAAGAGGAGCATATTCTTTTGCCCGGGTGTCATTTTTGAAGATGAAGGAGGCGACATCTGTGTCGAGCAGCACAATGTTCGTCATTC
>JAOZRQ010000743.1:0-2679 GCA_029940115.1 Desulfobacterales bacterium | reverse complement strand
CCGGCCTCAGGCCCGAGGACCGTCTGGCCGGCCTCAGGCCCGAGGACCGTCTGGCCGGCCTCAGGCCCGAGGACCGTCTGGCTGGCCTCAGGCCCGAGGAAGTGGAGGCCTATCTGAAGAAGCTAAGGAGGCAGACGGAACATTGACATCGCGGAATCAGGGCAGAGGAATCAATTCCCCGTCTGAAGGCCCAAGCACACTGAAACGCACTGTCACATTGGGATCACGACAGCAGGCTTCTGCCTGCTTCGGCTTTCAGCCTCGGAATTGATTCCGAGGCTTGCCTGTCACATCAATGGCGACAGCAGGCTTCAGCCTGCTTGCGATTTCAGCCTCGGAATTGATTCCGAGGCTTCATAGAGGAGAAAAATGAGTGACAGACAGAAATCAGCGAACAGAAAACGATTGCCCGTCGGATTCTCCGATTTCAGGGAACTTCGTGAGGCGGGCTGTTACTACATTGACAAGTCGGCGTTCGTCCGTGAGATTGTTGATGCCTCGGCAAAAGTGATCCTGCTCCCCCGCCCCCGGCGATTCGGCAAGACCTTGAACCTGAGCATGCTGAGGCATTTTTTTGAAAAGACGGACGAGGACCAGAAGCATCTGTTCGACGGCTTGGCCATCCAGGACCAAGAATGCTTCGACATGCATCACGGGAGGTATCCGGTGATCTGGCTGACCCTCAAGGACATAAAGGAAGAAACTTGGGAAGCCTGTCACGGCAAACTGGCAGGATGCATACGCAATCTGTTCAGAGAGCGGAGAGACATGTTTTTCTCCTCAGATGTATGCGACGAAACCGACAGAAAGCTTGTCATGCGGTTTCTGGAGAAAACCGCGAGCATCGGGGAATACGAGGATTCGCTGAGATTTCTGAGCGAATGTCTGTCCGAATATCACAATGAGAAAACGGTCATCCTGATTGACGAGTATGACACCCCCCTGCACACGGGGTATGCCGAAGGTTATTATAATGACGTGATCCGGTTTGTGAGGAACTTCCTGAGCGGCGGTCTCAAGGACAATGTGCATCTGTTCAGAGGGGTGATCACCGGCATCCTCCGGGTGGCCAAGGAATCGGTCTTCTCCGGTCTGAACAACCCCGGGGTTTACACGCTGCTGGACGAGGAGTTCGACACCTGCTTCGGATTCACAGAGGACGAGACGGCAGCCCTGCTCGCGGACTTCGGAATCCCGGATCGTATCGATGAGGTCTCGCACTGGTACAACGGCTATCTTTTCGGCGAAAAGGTGATCTACAATCCCTGGTCCGTGCTCAACTACACGGCAAGCAAGTCCCGGAAGGCGCGTCCTTGGTGGGTGAACACAGCGGACACAGGGCTGATTGACAGACTGGCAACCCGCGGCGGAAAGGAACTCCGAGAGGAACTGGGGCAACTGCTGGAAGGCAGGACTGTCACAAAGCCGGTGTATGAGAGCATCGTGATGCGGGATTTGGAAAAGCGGGACGATCTTCTGTGGAGTCTCTTGGTGTTCAGCGGGTATCTGAAACCTGGGGAACAGAAGGATGACGAATGCTTTGCCCTGGAAATCCCGAACAATGAGGTGCGTATAATATATCGGGAGATGATCCGGCGATGGTTCGCGGAGAAGATTGAATCAAACCAGCTTGAGGAGATGCTGAAGGCCTTGGAGACAGGAGACGTGAAACTCTTTGAAAGGATGCTGCGCGTGATTGTCGTGCGGATCATGAGCTACCATGACCTGAGCGGCGAACCCGAGAAGGTCTATCATGCGCTGGTGCTCGGCATGCTCGTCTGGATGTCCGGGAAATACGATATAAGGTCGAACCGGGAATCGGGCCACGGACGGTATGACATCATGATGAAGCCAAAGGATCCCCAGGCGCAGGGCATCCTCATTGAATTCAAGCGGCTGGATGAAGATGACAATGACGATGACGGTGCCGGTAAGAAAAAGAGGAAGAGGAAGAAAAAGACTCCTCAGAAGGCTCTGGAGCAAGCCCTGAAGCAGATCGAAGAGAGGGGCTATGCGGCCGAGTTGGAAGCGGCCGGGATACGGGACATTCTGAAACTCGCGGTGGTATTCAAAGGAAAGGAACTGTGGGTGAAACAGGGCGGCAGCGATGACCGGGAAAAGAGTCCCTCCGATATGTGCCCGTGACATCAGAAGCCGGGTTTCTGTTCAATTTGCGATCAGCTCATTTCGGGAGAGGGAACGCGCAGACATCTGCAAATTTCGGTTGCCATAATCAAATTGTCATGGTAAGATGCAAGCAATAACGTGATGTGCAACTTTCATTGTCATTCTCGCGAAATCGGGTATGGCCTTCAACAAAAAGATTGTCCGGAGTGCGAAAATTAAGCGAAGCGGTTTTTCGCATGACACACACCGAGTCGTCCGGAGTGCGAAAATTAAGCGAAGCGGTTTTTCGCCCAACATGCCCTAGCGTGACAAACATTTTGTCAAAAGCTCTATCAGCGTCTCTCTGATGAAAAGCGGATTCCTGCCTTCGCAGGCGTTCAAAGAAAGTTGCAGATGGCGTGACAATCACAAAGGAGCGAAGGTGATGATGAACTTCATCCTTCATCCTTAACATCCTTTACAAAGGAGGTCTTATGGAAACACAGATTTTGAGGGTATGTGCAAGAGCACTCGCCGTGATGGTCGCGGGGATGATGCTGTTGCCTGTCAGCG
>JAOZRQ010000742.1 GCA_029940115.1 Desulfobacterales bacterium | reverse complement strand
TCTAACGGTTTTTGTGGTTTCCGATACGGGCCTGAACCGCAGATGAACGCAGATGAACGCAGATGCTCATCCGCGGTTTGTGAAGGTTGTCCTTCAGACTGGCTTTCAGGATTGCAACTGTCTGAAATCATGTGCAACCACAAAATCCGTCAGAATCAGGAACATCAAACACCAGGCATACAAGAGGGAGATAAATCATGAAATTGGAAAACAGCAGCAAATGGGTTGTCAGACCCCTTGTACCGGAAGAGGTCTATACAGACCGTCAGGAGTTTCTGGACTATTTTTGCGATGCGGCACTGGAGACTGCCCACCGTCGGACCATGTCCACGGTCCTGCTGGGACAGCGGCGCATGGGGAAGACTGAAATTTTCACCCGGGTGGTGAACCGGCTTTTTTTTGAGCAGGATCCGAAAGCCCCGAATGCGGTCATACCCGTCTATTTCAGCTTTCCGGACACTCCCGGGGATGAAAGGCGGTTTGGAAAGGATTATCTGGAAAATTTCATCCGTCATTATGTGGGTTTTCTCACAAAACAGCCGGAAATGATACTGGACAACCCCAAGGGGGGAAAACTTCTGTCAGCGGTCAGGGCATCCAGCTCACTGTTCCCATTTACACGGACCTTGGATCTGATGTTGAGCTGGTACGACGAAATTGAGACAGGGGACAGTTTTCTTCCCCACCGGGATGCGTTGGAAATACCACGCAGGGTTTCCGACATGGACGAGTCGAGCATCGTGATGTTTCTGGACGAGTTCCAGAACACCCGGCTTCCCCAGTATGGCTTTGACATTGCGGGATTCATGCAGACTGCGGTGGAATCGCCGACCTGTCCCCATTTTGTGACCGGTTCCGCCATGGGCATCCTGGCAAGGGAGATCATCGGCAGGGGAGCGCTTTTCGGGAGATTCGGCAACGAGGTCATTGAGCCGATGTCAGGCTACTGGGGCAAGGAGCTTGCCCTGAGAGCCGCCTCGTACTACAAGGCGGAAATGCCGGAGGTCATGGCGCCGGTCCTGGCGGACCGGTGCGGCGGAAACCCCTTTTACATCACGGCTGTGATCAGACAGGCGGTCAGAATGCGGAAAGCCCTGTCCGATGAGGAGACCCTCAGTGAAATCTTGGCAGTTGACCTCTCATCCGGTTTCATATGGGGCGAACTGAATGACCAGGTGACGCGCTGGACTCACCGCATCAACGAACACGGCATCACCAAATGGGTGCTGTACCTGTCCGCGCTTGAGGAGAATGAGGAGAAGGACAGGAGAAACCGGCTGAATGTGGAGCGGATCCAGAGGGAAATCCAGGAGCGCGAGGGCAGGCATGTGAGTCTTGAGGATGTCCGGGATGTCCTGATAAAGCTGTCCCGGGGGGATCTGGTGGAGTACCTCGAACTGGGCAACTGGTTCCGGCGGGTGAAGGATCCGATCCTTCTCGAATTTCTGAAAGTCTGGGGCAGGATAGAGGTCGAGGGACATGATCGGAGCCGGGTGCGGGATGAGCTGGCTGACGAGTACCGGTCTTACAAAGGAAGGGTGAGCGATTACAAGGGGTATTTTGCGGAGGTGCATATGAGCCAAGTTCTCCTGAGTGCCCAGAACAGGATTCTGCCGGGAAAATTTTTCCATTCCGGAGGCGACATCAAGATGCCGTGGCTGTTTCATTATGTGCGTCACCGGGTCCAGCTCGGAGCGGAGGACGATCCCGACATTGACGTGCTCGGCGCGGCAGGAGGGGAAAAATGGGTGTGCCAGAGCAAATGGGTCACACGCGGGAAGATCGGGATGAAAACACTGGAGGAGCTGGTGTCCCAGGCGGACACCGTCAGGAGGGACATGAACCCCAGGGTGATACGGATGTGGATTTTTGCCCATGAGGGGCTGACAGGGGAGGCGCTGGCCTATGCCGAAAAACACGGGATCCTGTGGTCCTCAAGAAAGGAGTTTGACGAGCTCCTGGTTCACTTGGGACTGAGACCGTTGCCGGAGTTGTGACCTGTAAGACCTCCGAGGTTTTTAAAACCTCGGAGGTCTGCCAGTCCTTAAAATCAGTTAGAACCAGAGCCATCCATCTTTTCAAGACGACGATGAAGAGCCTGACGGGAGATACCGAGGTATTCGGCCGCACGGCTTTTGTTGTCGCCGAACTTCTCCATGACTTTGCGGATGATCAGGGTTGTCAGTTTTTCAAGATCAAGCCCTTTATCAGGGAGTTCTGCCGCGTTCATATCCGATAAAAGAATGGATGGAGATACTTCCGGCACCTGGTTCAGGTGAGTGATCCCTTGGCTTTCAATATCATCCAGAGTGATCTCATCTCCTTTGGTCATGATATATACGCATTCAATCAGGTTTTCCAGTTCCCGGATGTTCCCGGGCCATGAATGGATTTTCAGTCGCCTCAGGGCAACAGGAGAGAGTTTCTTGGCAGGAACTCCGCGGCGGCATGCCACCCGGTTCAGGAACACTTCTGCGAGGGGGCCGATGTCTTCGGGCCGTTCCCGCAGGGGCGGCAGATACAAATATCCGACTTTGATGCGATAATACAGGTCTTTTCTGAAAAGTTTCCGCTTGACCGATGCCTGCAGATCTCTGTTGGTCGCGCACAAAACCCTGGCCTTGAAGAAATGTTTCCGGGTACCGCCCACTCGGTAGTAGTACCGTTCCTGGAGAACCCGGAGAAGCTTAGGCTGCAAGTTCGGAGAAAGTTCTCCGATTTCATCCAAGAACAGTGTTCCGGCTTCAGCCATGGCCAGTTTTCCCAGTTTTCCTTTTGGAGACGCGCCAGTGAAAGCCCCGGGTGCGTATCCGAAAAGTTCG
>JAOZRQ010000741.1 GCA_029940115.1 Desulfobacterales bacterium | reverse complement strand
ACTCGTAGCATGACCCGAGGCGCCACTCGTAGCATGACCCGAGGCGTGACTCGTAGCATGACTCGTGGCGTCACCCGCGGCATCACCCGTAGTGTCACTGATGAAAAACCAAGGGTGATGAACGATGGGACACTGTGGATGACAGACGAATACGCCGACTTTCCAGATGAGGTGAAATGCCCGGCAAGAATGTCCCCCCTTGCCTCCGAACATACCGGCTTCACAACGAAAAGCCAGCCTGTCCTGAGGTGGTACATCTCCGATCCCTGGCCCGGTGATATCGAATTCACACTAAACGAGGAGGAATCCCCGGATCCGGTGCTGGCGGCCTATCTTGAAGGGCCCTTTGATGAGGGGGTATATCAGATCAATCTTGCCAATTACAATGTCAGCCTCAAATCGGGAAGAGAGTATGAGTGGTTCGTCGTCATCGTGCTCGACCCGGTGGAACGCTCCGCCGACTTCTTGGGAAGCGCGACCATTCGATACATGGAGCCTTCGGATGACGCGGCGAATCGTTTCAGCAACACCCCGGCCCGCGAATTGTACAATCTGTATGTGGCAGAAGGGTACTGGTACGACGCCATTGACACCCTTTCCCGGCTGATTGATGAACGGCCAGATGACACGATGTTGAGAAGCCATCGGGCCGCGTTGCTCAGGCAGGTCAAACTTCCTTTGGCAGCCGGCTATGACGAAAAACGTCAGTGACAAGTCTGGGAGGTGCAAATTCTGTGATTTGCACCTCATCACTATGTACAGGGCGAGAAACGGCATCCTTCATTTATGGGTTCACACCTTTCAGTTTGTAGTTCCGCCTTCAGGCTCATAGTCCGAAGAATATAGTTATACTTGAATCATTTTCAGTTTGTAGTTCCGCCTTCAGGCGGTGTTGCACCGCCGAGAGGCGGAACTACAAACTTTTGAGAAGTGCAAATTTTTCAGGCAAAATGAAGAATGCCCGAGAAACCCGGCCTCCGATAAAAAACGTCGGGGGCAAGCTTTTTTCCGAACGGGCCGATTCCTTCCCTGCCAGAAAAAGCCGGGTTTCTTTTTATCAGTAAAAGAGAGTTGCGATGTTCATTGGTCACTTGCCAGCAGGCTATCTGATAACCTCAGCGATTTTGGCCCGTTCAAACGCGAGATTCAAATCAAAAAGGGCGTACAGAAAATTCCTGTGGATCGGCATCTTGGCAAGCATCCTCCCTGATTTCGATCTGTTCTGGTTTTATCTGATAGACAACTGCCAGCATTTGCATCATTCCTACTGGACACACATTCCGATCTATTGGATAGGAACAAGCGCAGTGTTCTTGGCACTCGGATATGCGTTGAAAAACCGTACCGTGCTTCTGGGGACGACCCTATTCAGCCTCAACATATTCGGGCATCTGTTTCTGGATACCATTGTCGGCAAAATCCGATGGTTGTATCCGTTTTCCGATGATGATCTGGTCTTTTTCGACGTCCCGGCCCGATACAACTGGTGGGTCTGGAACTTTGTCTTCCATTGGACCTTTGCTCTTGAAATCATCCTGACAGCTTTGGCTGTCTCATTATTCTTGAAGCGATGCCACAGGGGAACTCCCATGGTCTGCGATCATTGAGGCGCGAATCAGAGGCAGGCCGAACAGTTTGCTGAACAGCCCTTTACGAAAATATTTTTCTGACGCCCGTGCCCTGCCCCCGCCTATACTCTGCCCGTAACCGGGCACGGGCAAGGGGCACGGGCAGGTTTTATGGGTGTTCAGCTACAGAAAGAATGGAATATATATCCCATGACAATATGGATTGAAACAGAACTCTGTGACGGATGCAAGCGATGTGTCAAAGCCTGTCCTTATGAGGCGATGGAACTCAGGGACGGAAAGGCATTCATTCTGGAACGCTGTACCCTATGCGCCGCGTGTCTGGAGGTATGCAAACAGAAGGCGGTCCGGACAGACGCTGTATCGAGAGCCATCCCTGATTTCAGCGACAGGCAGGGCGTCTGGGTCTTTGCGGAACAGCGGGAAGGGGAACTCACCCCGGTCACTTTGGAACTTCTCGGCAAAGCCCAGTCCTTGGCTCGAATACTCAACCAAGAGGTCTCCGCAGTGCTTCCGGGGCATCAGGTTTCGGATCTCTCCGAGACGCTGATTCAACATGGCGCGAACAAAGTCCACCTTGTGGAACACGAAGCCTTGGACAGGTATCGCACCATCCCCTACACCCATGTTATCGAGGATCTGCTCAGAAACCATCAGCCGAACATCTTCCTGATCGGCGCGACGCATATGGGCCGGGACCTCGCGCCTCGGGTGTCGCGTCGCGTCGGCGTCGGTCTGACTGCGGATTGCACGGAGCTGACCATTGACCCGGAGGAGGGCATCCTGCTCCAGACCCGACCGGCCTTTGGCGGCAACCTCATGGCCACCATCGCCAACCGCCATTCCCGGCCCCAGATGGCCACCGTGCGGCCTGGCGTCATGGAGCCTGCTCCCGTGCCCGGTCACAAGGGGGAGGTGATTCGGCATGAGGTCTGCTTGTCCGAGAATGAGATGAGAACCACCATCCTCGAAAAAGTGAGGGAAAAGAAGAAAAGCGTTGACATTTCAAAGGCCAAGGTCATTGTTGCCGGCGGAAGAGGCGTCGGGGACGCGGAGGGCTTCACCATTCTTCGGGAACTGGCTGAGGGAATGAACGCCGAGGTCGCGGGGACCCGGGTGACCGTGGAAGAAGGTTGGATCCCGCCGGATCGCCAAGTGGGTCAGACCGGCAGGACCGTGCGCCCGGAAGTCTATATCGCGTGCGGCATCTCCGGTGCCATCCAGCACAGGGCCGG
>JAOZRQ010000206.1:8771-10706 GCA_029940115.1 Desulfobacterales bacterium | reverse complement strand
TTATGAGAAGGATTGGCCGTGCATCTCTTTCGGCCTCAAAAAAAGTTTCAGGGCATCGTGTGTGTCAATCCCTCCATGCCCCAAATCCGACACAAACCTGTCGTTCCGGGCAAATGGCGGGAACTGGCAATCCTTGAGGCCGTCATTCCCTCAGACGAGGTTCCCGCCATTTGACCCGGAATCCACTCCCAGTTTTTTTGACGCCTCCATTGTCCGAACTGTGATTCGTGTGATCAGATGATTGCCATGATTTGCCCTTCCATTGCCCGAACCGGGATTTGTGATTCTTGGTTTGTCCAGGGTGTCACACACGATGATTCCTGTCAGGTGTTTGTGAGGGCTCAATCAAAGGGAGTGCAAAGATGGCGATGGTTGAGACCTTGTCATCCCAAGAGGCCATCGCCTGCATCAGGCTCGGCCATCCCGTGTGATTCACGGGGAAGGCTGGGTGGGGAGCTACTCGGCTCCATGTTCTTAACCACGAAACACACGAAATACACGAAATACCCTTTTGGCTTCAAAAGAAGTTTCAGAGCCGTCAAACAAAGTAGGAACGATTTTTTGAATCGTTCGTGTCGATTTCCTTGATCCACAACATGGATTGTGGGTAGGAAAGGGATTGCCGTTCACGTTCAAAGGAGCATCACCTTGCCAGATTCTCACGGATCTGGATCGCCGAAAGGGGAGCGGACACGGAGAGTTGGGAAAGCCATTCATGAAACCACTCCGGTTGACGGATTTTCTCCATCTCATGAACGAAGGAGATGTATTGGGTGGCCGTCAGCAACGCGGCATGCAGGGTGTCGGCTCGCGTGATCCGCTCTTTGAAGGCCTCATCCACACCCCGCCATGCGTCCTCATTTTTCAAGAAAAGAATATCGTCGGAGAGACGATCCGCCTCAATATGCCCGGAGAGACAGGCCATGGCGGAAACTTTTCCCCACACCTCCGCGGCGGTGTCGAATGCCTCGTTTCTGATCCGTTCGACATAGTGCCTCACCTGCTTGAAGTTCTTGTCGCATTGATCAGACAAAAAGGGTTCTCCATGGTCCCAGAGCAGGGGGTGGGGCAGCTGAAACGCGGCGCGGCAAAGTCTCCATGCCCCCTCTGAGTCATATCTGGCAAACGCGGGCAGGTGCTTGAGGAGGGATGCCCGGACACCCGGATGGCCATCGGTGGCAAAGCGCAACAACAGGGAGGAGAGCAAGGGATGAACCCGCCGTTTCCGCTTCAGCAGACTGGACGCCAGCAGAAGAGCGGTCTCCGCCGTCTTGCCCCGGATCGAATGAGATGAGGCATCATGCAATCCTTCGGAGGTGAGGGTATCGGGTTCCGCCTCTTCCGGATCTGGATGATCGGCCAGCCGGAAGAGACAGAAGATGAATGCCTCGATATCCTCTAATTCCTTTGGAATGTCCGCACAGGCATTCACCATCGCCGCAATCTCCCCACTTTTCTCCCAGAGAAACCGATGGCGCGCCAGCCAGTCAAGAAGAATGCGGACCCGCCTCACCCGGTCGGGCAGAGGACTGTCAGACATGCACTCCCCCGGGTGAGAGAGGCGACAGACGACATGGCGGATCAGCCCCTCCATGATGGATGTGGCATAATCATTCGATATCTCATCGGAACGGACGATCTTCTCAAAAAGGGGAGCAAACGCGTCCGGATCCGACGCGCTACACCGTCTCACCATCGAAAGCATCTCATCGGCGTTGTCTCTCGGCAATTCCCCTTCAACCGAGTCTCTCGAAAATCGGTGGTAGTATTTGAAAAGTCTTAGGAATGCCTCCTCAGATGTTGATCGCATCTCTCTTGCCTTCAGGAAAGTTTGTAGTCCCACCTTCAGGCGGTGCAACACCGGAAAGTTTGTAGTCCCGCCTTCAGGCGGTGCAACACCGGAAAGTTTGTAGTCCCGCCTTCAGGCGGTGCAAC
>JAOZRQ010000206.1:3944-8671 GCA_029940115.1 Desulfobacterales bacterium | reverse complement strand
CCTTCAGGCGGTGCAACACCGGAAAGTTTGTAGTCCCGCCTTCAGGCGGTGCAACACCGCCTGAAGGCGGAACTACAAACTGAGCCAAGTGTGTAACTGGCCAACGGACTCCCCCGCCAGTAGTGGTTCTCCGGATTCTGAAAGAAAGTTTTGAAGAGTGCCAAGCTTTGTTCGCGTAGGATGCCCGGCACGATGGCAATCTGGCGTTCCCTGTACAAGGGGGCGAGTTCTTTCAGATTGATCCGGGTCCCGCCGCCCATGACGTCCTCATACGCATAGACGATCTCGCCGATCCCACTCAGCAGGATCGCGGCAAAACACATCAGACAGGGTTCCATGGTGCAGAAAAGCCTGATCTGCCGCCTGTCCATAAGCCCCGGCAGGCCGTCCAGTTTTCTCAACGCAAGCATCTCCGCATGATCCAGTTCGTTTGCGGAACCGCTCGCGGTGCCCATCCGGGAGCTGGTGACGATGACGCGCCTCTGATGCACCAGCACACATCCCACAGGGAAATCCCCCCTTGAAAGGGCCTTTTCCGCCTCCTCCAGTGCCTTTCTCATAAAATGATCGTTGTCATTCATTTTCCAACTCAAAGATGGCTTGGAGCTTACAGCCTACAACTTGCAAATCGTGTCATCACACGGACAGCTGCCGTCCACCTGATACGCGTAAACGATCCTCGATTCCATCTCCGCCCGCGTGGTGGAAATTGGCTCAAAGGCCGCCTTTTGAGACATCTGAAGGAGTTCGGCTCGGATCCGGCATCAAACATCCAGCATCCAGCATCGAACATCACGGAACGATAATGGTGTCATCCGCCTTGATCAGAATATTCTGGCTGAAATCCCTGCCTTTTGCAATGTTTTTGTAATTGATCCGTATCACCTTCTCCTTGCCGTCTTCCTGCCTGATGAGAATGATCTCCTTTTTTGATGCCCATTCGGTAAACCCCCCTGAAAGGGCAAAGGCTTGAAGAACGGTGAGGTTTTTCACAAGGTCATACTCACCGGTTTTGGATATCTCCCCCAGAATATAGAATTTCTGGCTTTGGGCGGATTTGACAGAGACCGTGACCAAGGGCACTTTGATGTATTCCTTCAATCGCTTTGCAATCTCCCGCTTCAGCTCCAAAGGGGTTCGGCCTGCGGCCTGGATGTCATCAAGAAGGGGAAAGGTGATCTTGCCGTCAATTCTGACGGCGATCTCTTTGGAAAAATCGGGTTCTTTCCATGTCATGATCTCCAGAATGTCGCCGCTCCGGATCTGATAGGTCCCCTCATCCTCGCCGGCAACAAGTGCCTCCGCGGCCGTCTCGGTCTCAGACGCATCCGTATCCTTCGGCTTGTCAGCCGCCGGTTCGGCATCTGCCTCTTCTTTCGAGACCGTTGTTTCAGGGGTGTCGGTCTCGTTGGAGTCGGCTTCAACCGCATCAGCGGCCCGTTCTTCGGCGGTGCTCCCCTTTTCTGGGTCGCCGGGTTTCAATTCCGACGCCGTGGCTTCAGAAATGTCCACCTCCTGAAACTCATGATCATCCGCTTGGGTTTCCCAGACGGCTGCTTCAGAAATGGGGGAGTCGGGTTCGGTTCCGACATCTGACACCGCTTCCGGAACCGCCACCCCTCCTGATTCGGAGATGTCAGTCCCCTCCTTGGGCTTATGAGAATCGGCTTGGGGTGCCTCCGTTTTCGAGACGGCCGCCTGTTCCGGCCCGGGAAATATTCTCAGATCCGGGAGCAACTTCATCCCGCAGGAGGCGGCGGTCAATGACAGAAAAAGCGTCAAAAAAAGAGACCAAAGTTTGTTCATGGCTATCCTCTTTGAAGATGGAAAATTGAACATGCACGTGAACTTGAACGTGAATGTTCATTTGTGGGCAAGTTCACGTTCACGTTCGAGTTCAAGGCCTTCTCTAAATCCGTTATAATCAGTCATTTTCTCATGTAGTTCGGTGTGATCTGTTGTTGCTCCCCATATTTGAAATCTCTGGTATCCATGACTTCCTTCTGCTGTGCCGGAACGGCCGCCTCCTCTCTCGGATGCCTTCGTTGCCTCGGATACGGTTGAACCGTGAGAAAGATGTTGTCCCCGAGATGTTGCCCGTATTTTCCGCGGACATAAGGCATCTCATCAACAATCAGATATTTCTCAAACAGGAACGCCTTTCCCCGGGCCGGAATCTCAATCTGAAATTTCTGATGGGTTGCATGGGCTCCCGTGAACATGCGGACCTGTTTCAAAGGGCCTTCAAATCCGGAATATTCATAATATTCAGGCAGATACAATTTCCATTGCAGATAACTTGCCGGGATGTCGATCTTCGGAAGCCTGTTCAGAATGTCCCCTTTCAGCGTCAGCTTCTCAACATCGGTGATGTAACCGATTTCAATGGAAAATGATTTGAATTCCTCTCCCTGGGTGGAGGATTTCTTCATGGGAATCAGGATTTCACCCGATTCCTTCTGCGCCGGCTTCACGGGCCCGCCGTCAAGAAACGCCTGCCAGATACGGGAGTTGTCAGGCAGGGACAACGTCAGAAACTGCCGGTCATTATTTCTGATGAAATACTTTACCCGAGTGATGCTTTTCCCTTCGAGTGTCCGATGGGTGATCCCCTCCGCCATATCCACATTGGCGACAACCGTCTGAACTTCCTGATAGCTTTTGATGCTCAGATGGGTGCCAAACGAGTCGGAGTGGAAATGATACCCATGGAGTATCGGACTTGACGCACCCTGCCAAATCACTTTGGGCAAGTTTTTCGGGGGGATCAGGTCACCCTTTTCAACTTTGTCCGACAAGATGTCAAGGTTGTCCAGAATTTCTATTCCGAGAAAGCCTTCAAAGACATCCACCCCCTTTATTTTGACCATGGGAACGTCGGCTTGTGTCGGAAGCGAGGTGATCTTCAGACGATGCATGAGGACGATCTCAGTTTGGGAATGTCGCTCGGTGTCTCCGGACAATCGGATGACCTGATGTCCTTCCGCCACTTTTGTGGTCCAGCTTTCCATTTCAGGACCCGTCACATTCAGAATCTCCACATCCGCAGGGACAACCAATTCAATGGCTTCCAGCGAGGCGATATGTCTCAGCGAGATTCTGCTGTGGATGGTCATCGCCGACTTGCTTATTGAGGCGAGCGCACGAAGGGTCGCGGCGCTTTTCCGCTGAATGCCAGCATCCTTCTCCATTTTCCAGCCCAACATGACAGAAACGCCTGCCGCAAGCAGGGACCTGAAAACGGTCTCCTCCTCTCCTTGCCACACCTCTCCTTGAGGACTGGCATGGATGATGTTCACCCCTTTCTCCTTGAATCGGAGTTCGATGCGGTTCATCACCGAATTCGGAGGTTCAAAGGAGAATGTGTGAGAAAGGTCTTCAACCTGAATCGGAACGCTTATCACCGCTTTCATGTCAACCCTGCATGGCCCCTTGGCAATCAGGCGGCACCCCTTTTCTGAGCGTTCGAGATGAGCCGGCGGCTCGGTTTGGGAGGGTGCCGCATTCAGGCTCCCGGAGTCTGCCTCCCCCTTGTCTTCAGAGGGGTTTGATACGCGGAGGAAGACCGATTCGATTCCGACATTCTGGGAAAAGAACGGAATGATCACCCATCCCTGTTTCAGCACATCCACGGAAAGCTCTGCGTTTAATCGGCAAAAGGATTTCCCGATGGTTCCACCATAATCCGCCTTTGTGATGGCATAGTCAATCGGAGGGGGAATCGGCATCTCCTCTCTCCTCTCCTGCTCCTGCTCAATAATCTGCTTCAGATGGTCAATCTCGTCAAGCAGCTGCTTGAACGCCTTCCATGACAAAATGACTTTTCCGGATTCGATTTCTGAAACCTTGGTCTCCTCAGCCTTGACGAATGCCGAACTTGTCAGCAGAGAAAGCAGAACCACGGATATCAAGACTCTTCTCAAAAAGCTGTTCTTTTTTGCCATTTTTCAATTCCCCTCAAACTTGAGCCAAAGTAAAACGATTTTGCAAATCGTTTTTGAGTGGATGCCTCAAACCTGAACCAGCCAATGTAAAATAAAACAATTTTCATCCTCTATCGTCCGATTCGTACGAAAAAATTTCGATGGGCCGCTCAAGCCCCATGATCCGCTGCATCAGCTTCGGGGAGACATAGTTGGTCGCCACCATCAGCCTCGGGTCCACCCCGGTCCTTTGGAGGTAGTCGTCGGCCGACTGGTACAGCTTGTTGATGTCCTTGGAATGCATCCGGGAGGTGATCTCGAGGATGACGTGTTCGCCATCCCGGATGATGACGTCCACCTGCCTCCCGCCGTACTCGCCTGCCTCCACCCGTATCCCCTCCATATTCGCCAATATCCCGGAGATCGTGGCCCGAAAGGTGCCCTCGTTGGTTATCCCCCACCGGGATCCCAAGGCGGCAATCTGGTCCGACAGGGACTTGAAGCCGGCCTCCATGCGCTCCTCCAAGGTCTCAACTTTCTGCTCGGTACGCGCCTGGGCCTCCGACAGGCTCTGAACTTTCTGGTCCGTGCGCGCTTGGGCCTCCGACAGGCTCTGAACTTTCTGGTCCGTGCGCGCCTGGGCGTCTGCCAACCGCTCCATTGCCTCCGACAGGCTCTGAACTTTCTGGTCCGTGCGCGCTTGGGCATCCGCCAACCGTTCCATTGCCTCCGACAGGCTCTGAACTTTCTGGTCCGTGCGCGCCTGGGCGTCCGCCAACCGCTCCATTGCCTCCGACAGGCTCT
>JAOZRQ010000206.1:0-3844 GCA_029940115.1 Desulfobacterales bacterium | reverse complement strand
CCTGGGCGTCCGCCAACCGCTCCATTGCCTCCGACAGGCTCTGAACTTTCTGGTCTGTGCGCGCTTGGGCTTGGTCCGTGCGCGCCTGGGCGTCCGCCAACCGCTCCATTGCCTCCGACAGGCTCTGAACTTTCTGGTCCGTGCGCGACTGGGTCTGCTCCGTGCGCGCCTGGGCTTCCGCCAGCCGCTGAATGGCCAGCCTCAGTTCCGTGAAGTCCTCACGGGTGACACTCCGATCCGATTGCATCCAATCCGTCAGGTGTCGCACCGGCGTGTGCATCTGAGGCGGGAACTCGTTGATGATGCTCTCCAATTCCAATGCTCGCATTGGCATACCTCCTGTGACTGAAAATTTTACAAATTGTTTTTGCCATCTCCCCGAATGCCGAACAGGTCGATGCTGACATGTCTGAATCGTGACAACACCTGCATGACAATGAACAACAGGATCACTCCCTCGACAATCAG
Source organism: Desulfobacterales bacterium (assembly GCA_029940115.1). Classification (GTDB taxonomy): domain Bacteria; phylum Desulfobacterota; class Desulfobacteria; order Desulfobacterales; family 4be13; genus JAOZRQ01. The sequence goes on along the minus strand of JAOZRQ010000206.1, from coordinate 3,376 downwards.
AATCAGCCCTGTGTAAGTCGGCAACAGGGCGGCCATGGTCGTGATGCCCAAGCAGAATGTGTACGCGGCGGACATGGCGACCGCGATGCGAATCTTGTAGAGTGTTCTCGAATAGTTGAAGATCAGCAAGCCGATAATGAAAAACGATATCAGAAAGGAGAGGGCCACGCTCATATATTCAGAGAGATATGCAAATAGCGGATAGAAAAAGAAATATGCGGCGCTGAACATCGCAATCGGCAAAAAATCCAACGGACGCCCGCTGAGTTTCAAGATGGTGGTCATCGAAATCAGGAACAGAACAAAGAAGACCGGTGCCCGCATCAGCATCTTCACGGTCTGCTCCTTAATGTCAAGCTTGTCTGGAAGGATGACCCCGATGTTCAATTGGGTCATCAGTCGGTCCATCTTCCAAGTCAAGACTTTGCCCTCAGGTGTCGTCTCTGACGGTTCTGTGGCCGGCATGGCAAACTCGGGATAATCAAGATCATCCGCACCGATGACATGGACTCTCATCGTAAACTGGTTCACCTGATCGTCCGGTTCAAACCCGTACAAAAACTGATTCAAGCCCCTTGCCCGGTATCGGACGGAGATGTCAAGCGTTCCCGAACCGTCAAGCATGCCGGTCCACAGGGCAAGGTTTGGCTGATATTCGGTATCCTCAACATCCTCCTCCCCGTTTACGGACAGTTTGAGGTCTTGCAACATTCCTTGGCCCTGTTTTGTGGGATAGGGGAAGATGAAGGAAAGATAGATTTTCTCATTTTCGGGGTTCTGAATGGTATAGTCCCCCTTGAAATCCGCATGGTATCCGGTGTAATAGATCAGACCTTTTTTTCGATAATCGACCTTGAGATCAACCGATATGTCGGACGCGAATATCTTTCCCCGGTTCAATTCTGACACATCCGATCCAAAACGCTTATAGCGGACAGATGGCACAGGCTGGGCAAGGTTCCCTCCCCAGATGCGTTTCACGGACTGCAATTGGCGATAACTCGCGAACATGGTCCGATGCTCAATACGGAGCGTCAGCAACACCCACCCGATCAGCAGGGGGAAACATATGAACCAGACATATTTGTTGAAAATCAGTTGTTTCAGTAATCGTATCATCCTTCATCCTCTCATCCCAACAATTTTGTGGTTTCAGAAGGGCGTATGTATTTATTTAATTGGGGAAGCCTGCCCTCCTGTTCTTGCTCCCCATCCTGACCAGGTGGCGGGAGCGAGGCCCAAGCATCATTCAACGTAGAACAATTTTTCAAATCGTTCAAGTCAGTCACCCAACGTAGAACGATTTTTCAAATCGTTCAAGTCAGTCCCCTCAGACATCGGAGGAAACCTCGGGGCGTCACCCAACAACGTAGAACGATTTTTCTGATTATAACGGATTTAGGGGAGGCCTTGAACTCGAACGTGAACGTGAACTTATACTTGAACTCGAACTTGCCCACAAATGAACATTCAAGTTCACGTTCACGGGCACGTTCACGCTCACGGGCAGGCGGCCTCCCCGAAAAGCGTTATAATCAAATCAGCGATTTTTCAAATCGTTCAAGTCAGTCCATTCAAACGATTTGAAAAATCGTTTTACGTCGCCTTGGCAAACGATTTGAAAAATCGTTTTACCTTCCTATCCCGGAGATGACCGTCTTCACCGTGCGCAGGACGATGATAATATCCATGCCAATGGACATGTTTTTCATGTAGAAAAGATCATAGTTGAGCTTTTCAATCGCGTCCTTCACCGAAGCGCCGTAGCCGTAGCAGACTTGGGCCCAGCCGGTGATGCCCGGTTTGGCCGTGAACCTCGCGCCGTAATACGGAATGATGTATTCGAGGCCCTTCACAAAGAACTCCCGTTCCGGACGGGGACCCACAAAGCTCATCTCTCCCTTCAGGACATTCCAGAGCTGAGGAATCTCATCCACACGCCACTGGCGAATAAGCCTCCCCACACGCGTGACTCGAGGATCGTTTTCACCTGCCCATTTCGGGCCGGTCTCCTTTTCAGCATCTGTGATCATGGAACGGAACTTGTGGATCTGATATATCCGCCGCTTCTCCCCGACCCTTTCCTGGGAAAACAGAACGGACCCCTTCGAATCCATCTTGATCAGTATCGCAGTGATGGCAATCACCGGGAAAAAAGTCACCAGCATCACCAAAGACAACACAATGTCCAGCGTGCGTTTCAGAAAACGGGTGAGAAAGGATTTCCGAAAGCCTTTGGAAAATATCAGCCATTCAGGATTGATATGCTCAACACTCAGCTTGCCGGTGAGCATCTCATAGAAACTGTCCCCTTCAATGACATCCATGCCACTGATGCGGCACTCGAGAAGCTCCTTTGTCGGAAACTCCGAACGTCTGTCCCTGAGGGCAACCACCACTTTTTTGACCCCCAGCCGATTGGCCATCTCATAGAGGCCGTCTTGGTGTTCGTTGGAAAAAAAGCGGATGCCCTCTCTTTTCTCCATCGAATCAGCGTCTCCATGAGATTCGAGGGCAATGCCGGCGATCATGTATCCGCAGTTTTTTCTTTCCATGATCTCATTCATGATGTTCCGGGCCAGTTCACCGGAACCGAGGATGATGATCTTCCGATCAAACATCTCCTGATTGAACACCAGAGTGCAAAAGAAACGCCAGAGCACGATGAACAGCATGAGGAAGGCAAGCGTCATCGCAAAAAAACTGCCGCTGCCGATGATCACCTCGGGAAAAATGAGGTAAATCCCTGAGAGAAAGATCGTGGCAATGCCAAGCGCAAGAAGCATGCGCAGACTCATCTCCGAAAAACCGGGCGTCTTGTTCAGATCATACAGATCGTTGTAGTAAAGGCATATCTGACAGACAAGCGTGACAAGAAGCACTTTGAGACACAGCCACCCGTTGAACTTGGCGGACAAGTATGCCCAGTCAATCACGGGGTTGGTGCCGACGAGCATCCCGCTGACGAGTATCCCGTCAGCAAAGAGAATGGCCAAGACAACCGACGCGTAAATCACCACTCCCTCACCCATGACAAAAAGGAGATTCCGTATCGGATAGTATTGATTGAATATTCTGAAAGGCATTTTTTTCCTGATTATAACGGAGGTTGAGGATTAAGGGTTAAGGGTTAAGGGGTTGAGGGTTAAGGGGTTGAGGGGTTGAGGGGTTGAGGGGCTGGGGTCAGGGCTCGGAGGGCCTCATGCGCCCGCACGGGGGCCCCGCTCCCCAACCCCAAAACCCGCCCCCAACCTTCTCAACCCTCAGCCCAACCCTCAGCCTTAACCCTTAATCCTTAACCCTTAACCCTTAACCCTTAAGCCTTAAGCCTTAACCCTTAAGCCTTAAGCCTTAAGCCTTAACCCTTAAGCCTTAA
>JAOZRQ010000205.1 GCA_029940115.1 Desulfobacterales bacterium | reverse complement strand
CGGCAATGAATTGCCGGGCTATTTTCGGTCGTCCCTACGGGACTGGGGGATTTTTGTTCAACCCGTCACCCGGCAATGAATTGCCGGGCTATTTTCGGTCGTCCCTACGGGACTGGGGGATTCTTGTTCAACCCGTCACCCGGCAATGAATTGCGTGGCCGTGAGATGCTGACGATGTTCCAGATCCGTTGTCATATTGACATGGATCGTGGGAAGGATGAAGGATGAAACAAGATTTCAAAAAAATGGGAGGCATGAAAAAAGATGTTGACACCACATCTTATTCATGTCAATATGACGAATGTGAGCAAGAAGCAAGTGGCAGAAACAAATGAATCAGGAGGTATTTGCAATGGGTAAGATGAAAAGTTGGTTCCGATCACTGGCGCTTTCATGTCTGGCTTCCCTGTTCTGCGGGGCCGGATATGCGGAAACAGCGCCGGTAGTCAATGATGTGTTCAAAACCACAGCCGAGCAGAGTCCCATCTTCTTTACGGCATTCGACTTTGCCGAGGTGTTTGAGGATGCTGACGGGGACATTCTGATCAGAATCAGGATAGAGAGTCTTCCAAGCCAAGGCATACTGAAACTTTCCGGCAACGTGGTGAAAGCGGGTGATCTGATCGAATCGGCGGATGTGCGCGGCCTCAGTTTTGAGCCCGACCAAGGGTGGAGCGGCCGGACATCTTTCAACTGGAACGGATCTGATGGCGCGTCCTATGCGTCAACAGAAGCCGCGGTGCATATCAGAGACCATGCATCAAACAGCCCTCCCATGGTGAGGAACATCGAGAAAACCGGGAACGAAGATATCGCACTCTGGTTTGCAGGCTCGGATTTCTCAGGCGCGTTTGAGGATGCGGACGGGGACATGCCGGACAAGATACGGATCACCACCCTTCCGACCAATGGCGTGTTGAAGCTCAATGACGCGGATGTCGCACGATCTGAAATCATTGGATCAGCGGATCTGGGACATCTCACCTTCACGCCGGATGAGGACTGGCACGGTGCCGCGTCTTTCAAATGGGACGCCTCTGACGGAACAGACTGGTCATCCTCATCCGCGGAGGTGAACATTTCCATCGCGGCCGAGCCATCCGCTTCGGTGGTCATTCGCAAGAAGGAGGAGGAGGATGCCAATGTCGAATTTGACGTCAGCGATCTCACGGATGCGGATCTTGACGCGGGGAGCATTTTCATGCTCATGACATTGCCTTTGGACGGTCTCCTGCTCTTTGACTACAGGAAGACAACGGAAGCCCATCCCTTTGACGGAGACCCCCTGATAGCGGGTCAGAAGATGCCGATGGCCGAACTGCTGGAGGGGGAGCTGGTGTTCAGGCCCCATGAGAACTTTCACGGGTATGTGGATTTTCTGTGGAAAGTGAGTTATGCGGGCCAATGGCTGGATGACAATTCGATCCGGATCGTCATCACTCCGGTGAATGACACACCTGTGGCGAAAAACATCCGCAAAAGCGGGAACAAAGAGACAACCGTTTACTTTGCCGCCCGGGACTTTGCCAATGCCTTTGAAGATGCGGACCGAGATGTTCTGAGCAGCATCCGGATCACCAAACTCCCTTCTTTCGGGACATTGGAGCTGAATACAGAACCGGTGAACGCAGGGCAGGTCATTGAAGCCGAGGAGCTGGACCAGCTCAGTTACATACCGGGCGATCCATGGGACGGATCTGACAAATTTGAATGGACAGGATCAGATGGGACCGTGTATGCGGCAGTGTCAGCCTATGTCAGCATAACGGCCAATGACACCAATGAACCGCCTGAACCGGGAGATATCAGGAAAACCGGGGATGAAAACCGCACGATCTGCTTCACGGGCTCGGATTTCGCAGACGCGTTCGAAGATGCGGACGGCGATACGCTGAACCGTATCCGAATCACTGACGTTCCTGCAAACGGCGCATTGAAACTGAATGACACGCCAGTATCCGACAATGCAGCGATCAGCGCCTCGGATCTGGGGGGGCTCTGCTTCGCGCCGGATGAAGGCTGGTACGGCCATACCCTGTTCAAATGGGAAGCTTTTGACGGACACGCCTGGTCCGCCTCTTCCGCGGATGCGGATATGACCATCGCTCCGGCACCCGTGCGTATCGGAACGATTTTCAAAAGCGGGACCGAGGATGCGGATGTCGAGTTTGATCAGAGCGATCTGTACAACTTTGAACTTGACGAGACCAGCCTCATCAAAGTGGTCAGCCTTCCTGATAACGGCGTCCTGCTGTTCGATCCGGAGAAAACAACTGGCGAACATGCATTTGACGGCGAGGCGATGGCCCGGGGGCAGGAGATGCGGATCACCGAACTTCTCGCTGGAGAACTGGTGTTCAGGCCCGATGAGAATTTCTACGGTTCCGCTGAATTTCTCTGGAGAGCGAGCAAAGCGGGGGCATGGTCAGAAGATGACCGGGTCATGGTCATCATCACACCCGCCAATGACAGGCCTGTCCTGAAGGAGATCAGCAAAACCGGGTATGAAAACACCCCGATCCCCTTTTCCGCGTCAGATTTTCTGAGCGCGTTTGATGATGTTGACGGGGATATGTTAAGCGGGATACAGATCACCGCTCTCCCGGACAAGGGGATTCTGTCATATGATGATCAGCCGGCGGCCCAGAATGATGTCATTTCCATAACGGAGCTGAACCGTCTCAGTTTCATGCCGGATGAGAATCAGATCGGCCCGGCCCGACTGATGTGGAGCGGGTCTGACGGAACCGCTTATGCCGCGGCCCCGGCCGCAGTCAACATCCGCATCAGAACCGGGTATCACCGTGCGGATTGCAAGTCCCCGGATCATGAGATCAGCCTTTCGGAGCTGCTCCGTGTGATCCAGCTTTACAACTATCCCTCCATCCAGTGCGATGCCGGTTCGGAAGACGGATATGGGGCCGGGGAGGGTGACAGAACCTGCTTTCCTCATGACTCGGATTATGCTCCACAGGACTGGCGCATCTCCCTGAGCGAACTTCTCCGGATCATTCAGTTGTACAAAGCCTCCGGGTATCATGCGGATTTGAACGGGGAAGACGGGTTTGCCCCGGGAAAGTGAGGTCAAGGAAACCCGGTTTCTGACACCCAACAATCCAACAACTGACAACATGAAAAAAGAGAACATCATCATCCGAGGGGCAAAGCAGCACAATCTGAAAGACATTGATGTGGAACTCCCTCGAAACAAACTGGTGGTGATCACGGGCCTCTCCGGATCCGGGAAGTCCACCCTTGCCTTTGACACCCTCTACGCCGAGGGGCAGCGCAGGTATGTGGAATCCCTCTCCGCGTATGCGCGGCAGTTTCTGGAACGGATGGACAAGCCGGATGTGGAGCGGATCGAGGGGCTTTCCCCGGCCATTGCCATTGAGCAGAAAACCGCCAGCCACAACCCCCGCTCCACCGTGGGGACGGTCACAGAGATCTATGATTATCTCCGCCTCCTTTACGCGAGGGTGGGAATCCCCCATTGCCATCAATGCGGCCAGCCGATCACCTCCCAGAGTCTGGATCAGATCCTGGAGCGGGTTCTCTCTCTGCCCGAAAAGACCCGAACCATCATCTTGTCTCCCCTTGTCAACGCCCAGAAGGGGACCCATGAGAAACTTTTCAAACGTCTGAAGAAGGAGGGCTTCGCACGGGTCCGGGTGGACGGGGAGACCCTGGAACTCGAATCGGTTCCCCAGCTGAACAAGAACAGGAAGCACACCATTGACGTGGTGGTGGATCGTCTCGTGATGAAATCAGGGATCAGGAACCGGCTGGCCGATTCCCTGGAATTGGCCCTGTTCCAGTCCGAGGGGCTGGTCACGGTGGACGTGGTCGATGGCGAACCGATCCTTTTCAGCGAAAAGGCGGCCTGCATCCAATGCGGCATCAGCTATGCGGAATTCACGCCGGCAAGCTTCTCGTTCAACTCCCCCCAAGGCGCGTGTCAAAACTGCGACGGTCTCGGAACCACCACCGAATTTGATCCGGACCTGATCATCCCGGACCCGAAACTCCCGTTGAGGGAAGGGGCCATCGCACCGTGGGCCAACAGAAACTCCCCCTATTTTGCGGAGTTTCTGGAGGGGCTGACCGAACACTATCGAGTGGACATCTACACCCCTTACAAAAACCTCCCGAACCGCTTCAAGAACGCCCTGTTGCATGGATCAGGAGAGGAGCAGATCACCTTCCATTTTGAGCGGGACGACCGCCGCATCTCCTATCAGCGGCCCTTTGAGGGGATCATCCCGAATCTGGAACGGCGTTATCGGGAGACCGGCTCCCAGTACTCCAGGGAGGACATTCAGCGATACATGAATTTCCGGCCCTGCCCGGAATGCCAAGGCGAAAAGCTGAACCGCGGGTCCCGTGCCGTCAGGGTGGGGGAACGCGCCATATCAGAGGTGACCGCGCTTTCGGTGACGAACGCGCTCAGTTTCTTCAGGGATCTGAATCTGAAGGGGAAGCAGAAGATCATTGCCCAGCGGATTCTGAAGGAGATCAGCGGGCGACTCGGCTTTCTTGAGAACGTGGGGCTCTCCTATCTGACCCTGGACCGGGCCGCGCACACCCTTTCCGGCGGGGAGAGCCAGCGGATCCGCTTGGCCACCCAGATCGGCTCCAGGCTGACCGGCGTCCTGTACGTCTTGGACGAGCCGAGCATCGGCCTGCACCAGCGGGACAACCACCGGCTCCTTTCCACCCTTTTTCAGATGCGGGATATCGGCAACACCGTGCTGGTGGTGGAGCATGATGAGGAGACCATCCGCTCCGCGGACCATGTGGTGGACATGGGCCCCGGGGCCGGGGTCCATGGGGGGGAGGTGGTCTTTTCCGGAACCCCGAAGGCACTGCTCAAGGACAAAAAATCCCTCACCGGCCAGTATTTCTCAGGCCGGAAACGCATCGAAATCCCCGATGGACGACGCCCCGGAAATGGGAGGAGGCTTGTTGTCAAAGGGGCCTCGGGAAACAATCTCAAGGGGATTGATGTGGCATTTCCCCTCGGATGCATCATCTGCGTCACCGGCGTGTCCGGTTCCGGAAAGTCCACCCTTGTTCTGGAAACCCTGTATCGGATACTTGCCAGACACTTGTATCGCAACCGGACCTCCCCAGGCCCCCATGCCGGCGTGTCCGGGTTGGGACAGGTGGACAAGGTGATTCACATTGACCAATCCCCCATCGGAAGGACTCCCCGCTCCAACCCGGGAACCTACACCAATCTGTTCACCCATGTCCGGGAGCTCTTCTCAAAGACCCCTGATTCCCGCATGAGGGGGTACAAGCCGGGGCGTTTCAGCTTCAATGTCAAGGGGGGGCGGTGCGAGGCGTGCCAAGGGGACGGCATCATCAAGATCGGGATGCACTTCCTGCCGGATGTGTATGTGGCGTGTGACGTGTGTCACGGGAAACGGTACAACCGGGAGAGCTTGGAGATCCGATACAAGGGAAAGAACATCGCGGATGTGCTCGACATGACCGTGAACCAAGCCTTGGCCTTCTTTGAACCTGTCCCCCCGATTCGGTCGAAGTTGCAAACCTTGGCGGATGTGGGGCTGGGATACATCAAAATCGGCCAGCCGGCCACCACCCTCTCCGGCGGCGAGGCCCAGCGGGTCAAGCTCTCCAGGGAGTTGAGCAAGCGGGCCACCGGCAAGACGGTTCACATCCTTGACGAGCCGACCACCGGCCTCCACATAGACGACGTCCGGAAGCTTCTGAACGTCCTGAACCGGCTCACTGACATGGGAAACACCGTGATCGTGATCGAGCACAACATGGACGTGATCAAGTCCGCAGACCACATCATTGACCTCGGGCCCGAGGGCGGGGATGAGGGGGGGTATTTGGTGGGGTGCGGGACGCCTGAGGAGATGGCCGAGATTGAGGGATCTCATACTGGGCAGTTTCTGGGAAGAATGCTTTGACAAATCCCTTAAACTTCCCCGCAAATGAATGATGAGTGAATTTCCCCATGCGAGGCGTGGGGCAAAATCAGATGAGCACAAGTGTCAACCTTCATCCCAAAAGGCTTCAAAGATTACCCATGGCGGATATCCTATCGCACCTCTGCCGCTCTCTTTCGGGGCAGACCGGTGGATATCCTCCATGATTTTTATGTTCCGGTGCTGACGCGTTCTGCCCGCTATGACCGGGTCGCGGGGTATTTCCGATCAAGCTCGCTGGCCGCGGCATCCCAAGGGTTCTCCGCGTTTCTTCTCAACAGGGGAAAGGCCCGGTTTATCGTGGGGGCTGACCTCTCGCCCGACGATGTTTCCGTACTCCTTGCCCCTGCCCGCGCCCCTGCCCGTACCTTTGCCCCTGCCCGCACCCTTGCCCCTGCCCTTGCCCGCGCCCAGTGCGGGCATCGGGAAGGGGAAGGGGCAGGGGATTTGGAATCCGAAATCGGAGACGTGTTGAATGCGGAATTGAATGGCCCCGAGGCATGGCCTGAGAATGTCGAGAACGGGGTGCAGATGCTCGGATACCTGATCCGGAGGGGAATTCTGAATATCCGGGTGGCCTTCCGGGTTCATGCCCGGACAGGGGAGCCGCTCTCTCCCGACGCGGTGGCAGATGGGTATGTGCATGAGAAATGGGGGATTTTCACCGACATGCACGGCGACCGCATCTATATTTCAGGCTCCCTGAACGAATCCCGCACCGCGCTCACCCTGAATGCGGAAAACATTGATGTGCATTGCGACTGGAAGGGCGAATCCGAGCGGATCCGGACCCGGGAGGCCGCGGAAGAATTTGAGCTGCTCTGGAACAACCGGAACCCCGCGCTCCGGGTTCTGACCCTCCCTGAGGCGGTGAATCAGCGGCTCGTGAAAATCGCAAGACATGTCTCCCGGCCCATCGAAATAGACGGGACGAGTGCGGCCCCCAAGCAGATCCCCCGAATCTCCCCCAAAGAGATCCTCGGCTTTGCCCTGATAAAAGACGCTCCCCGACTTCCCGGGGGCCGATGTGTCGGGATGGAGACCGCGCTCATCCGCGCGTGGCCCCATCAGGAGATTGCAGCCAAGCGGCTCATCTCCACATGGCCCTTCAGCTACCTGCTCTGCGACGAGGTGGGACTCGGAAAGACCATCGAAGCGGGCTTGGTGATCCGCTCCCTATACCTTTCGGGGATTGTCAGACGCGTCCTCATCGCGGCCCCCGCAAGCCTGACCGAACAGTGGCACCGGGAGATGGCCGGCAAGTTTCTGCTCCCCTTTGGACGGGCATTGGGGGGACCCCGGGCTGGCCATGAGTTTCTGCTCCCCTGCAAAGGACGGGAATCCGCCGCGTCTCTCTATTCTCCGGACCTCACCATCATCTCCACCGGATTGCTGGTGAGAAAGGAGCGGCGGAGAGAACTTCAGGAAGCTGAGGCGTTTGACTTGATTCTCATAGATGAGGCCCATTATGCTCGGCAACCTCACAACTCCCCGATCAAAAACGTCGGGGACAGGTTGGGGTATCGTGCAGAACCCCGATTCAACAGGCTGTACCGGACCATCTCCGACCTGATTCGGCCCAAGACCCGATCGCTTCTTCTCGCCACGGCCACCCCCATGCAACTCCATCCCGGGGAGGTCTTTGACCTCCTCCGTCTGACCGGGCGCGTGGGGCCTTTCCGGGATGATCCGGGGCTGACGAATCATTACTACGACATTCTGGGCCGACTGGCCAAGGAGGAACCCGTGTCTGAGGAGGAGTGGGCCTTTCTGCGGAACGCGGTCCTGGATGTGGGGAGACACGATCCAGTTTACTATCAGTATCTCCAAAACACGGTGATCAACGGCCGGATCCGCACCGCGGCCCGTCGCTGGCTGGAACAGGGGCGTCCTCCCCGGGGCAGGGATTTGAAAGGGGTTCGCCGGCTGATCTTCTCCGCGTCTCCCCTCTCACGGGTGATGTTGCGGCATACCCGTGCCTTGCTGGAGGTCTATCGGGAGAAGAACCAGTTGGACGCCCCGCTGGCCGAACGGGTCATCCTCCCGCTTCCCCGGATCACCTTTACCGAACAGGAACGGGCCTGTTATGATCAGTTGGAGACGTATTGCAGAGAGCTCACCTCCCAGATCCTCACCGATGGCGACAAAAAGCAGCAGACCTCACTCGGGTTTTATCTCAGCTTCCTCCGCCTTCGCTTCGCGTCGAGCCTCTTCGCGATCCGCCAGACCCTGAAACGCCGGCAGAAGAAGGTCCGGCAGACCCTCAGAAGCTTCTCCCCGACTTTTTTTGTCGGGGACCGAAAAACGACGTTGTCCCCAAGCCCCACATCTCCGCTTGCCATGGAAGACATCCTTGAAGAGGGGGATGCCGACAAGGAGGTGATCCGAAACCTCCTTCAGAACCGGACCAAGGCAGACTTGGAATGGGAAGAGGCATATCTCACCTCCATGGTGGATACCTTGTCTGATCTTTCAGGGACCTCCTCAAAGATGACCGCGCTGCTTGGAATCTTGGACAAACGGCGAATCCCCGGGACCGGGCGCATCCGCCAGACCGTGATCTTCACCCGGTTCTATGACACGCTCACCGACATCGTCCGCCGAATCCGCCGGATCGATCCCCGGATTCGTATCGGCACATTTTCAGGACAGGGGGGGAAGGTGGTCCATATTGAGCCTTCAGATGAGACAGATTGCGGCCTGCGGACCATCACCCGGGAAGAGGTCCGGCACCTGTTTTTGCGAGGCGAGATTGACATCCTGGTCTGCACGGACGCGGCCGCGGAGGGCCTGAATCTTCAGACGGCGGATCTGCTGGTGAATTTTGATCTCCCTTGGAACCCCATGAAGGTGGAGCAGCGGATTGGCCGCATTGATCGAATCGGGCAGGTCCACGAAAAGATATATGTCTGCAACCTCTGTTATTCAGGCTCGGCTGAGGAGATGGTTTACGGCCGCCTGCTCATTCGTCTGGCCCAGGCTGGCGATATCGTGGGAACCCAACAGATATCCCTGTTGCCCGTCACCCGGGATGACTTCAGAAATCTGGCCCAAGGCACCCTCACCCAAGCCGAGTTGGAAAAAAAGGCGAGAAGGGAGGCAAGGCTGATCAGAGAGCGATCCGCCAGCCGGGAGATTCCGCCTGAGGAACTCTACCATATGTATATGCGACTTCGGAAGGATGAAGGCGGAAGGATGGAGGATGAAGGTTCTGGATTCATCCTCCATCCTTCATCCTTCATCCTTCATCTTTCAAGGATATGGGACGTGCTTTCCGGGTCCGCCTCTCTTCGTGCCATCGGATGTACGCGCTTTTTAGACAAGGAGAAGAAGGCGATGATTCTCGGGAATATTCCCGGGATTCCTGACGGAACCGTGCTGACCGCATCCCGCAGAACCTATGAATATGGGTTGCTCTCTCCGGGTTTGCCTTCGGGAACGGCGGTTCATTTTGCCTCTTATGGCGATCCCGTGTTTGACTCGCTTCTGGAGCACCTTCTTGGATTCGGCCTGCCAAGATGTATCCGCCGACTGAAGGCGGACGCGTCAATATGCGGTGCGCCCATGGTGGCTTATGCGGTGGCCGCTTCCCGATCAAACTTGTCCCGGACGTCTTCAACGATACTTGTCCCCGACATATCTTCCCCGATAAAAGACGTCGGGGACAAGCATCGGGGAAAAGACATCGGGGACAGGTTTCCCCGATTAAAGATGTCGAGGACAAGTATTGGGGAAACGTCAGGAACAAGTGTTGGCGGGGAGGGTCGGAGAAGGGCCCAGCTGGTCACATCGTTTGCCGATCTCCAGGATCTGAAAATTGACGATTCAGCGGAACTGAATGATGCGGAACTTGTGCCGTTGCAGGAGAAACTGAACGCGCAGGCCCGGGCCGAGTTCGGGCACATCCGCATGGCCGACCCTATCGAATCCCTGAATCATAAGGCCGCCATATCCCAGATCCTTTTGAACCATATGCTCATGGCCTCCCTCTTGGAACTGAGGCAGAAGTTCGGGATGGGGGAAAAACAGTTCTGGCCAGAGGTGAAAAGCATTGAGGAGAGGTATAAGAACGAGGATTTTCAGCAGATATCGGATATTGAGAAGGAGATCGCCCAAAAGCTCCACGCGAATCTCTTTGCCATTCAGATCCCGGTTTCAGGCGACAAAGCCGCCATCAACGCCCCAGGATTTCTGATCATGAGCGCGCTCGACACCGTCTGCCGTCTGGCCCATCGGATCCGGAAGAAGAAATCGGATCTGCTCACGGCGGATGTGCTGAACCGGGTCCATCGGGAGATAAAGCGGCTGTTGAAGCTTCTTGAGGAACCATGACCAGAAGTTTGCCTTCAGGCGGTGTGACACCGCCGAGAGGCGGAACTGCAAACTTTTGAGAAGATGCCGAAAGTGAAACCTTGATCTTATTGGGTCTGATACGAAGAAAGCCCCGTCAGCTTGCGCTGGCGGGGCTTTTTTACGACACACATTTCTGAAGGGGTAATGCTTGGGTGCCAAGAGACCTGCCAACAGCCTCCGAATTCCTGAAAACTCAGTAATCGTGACCAAACAACATCCCCAGCATGCTCGGTTCGGATTGGCAAATCCGAACCGCCTGCCGGATTTGTCAATCCGGCAGGAGCGGGAATGGGGAACTTGTTCGGTCACAGTTCCTCAGGAGGCTGACAAGGCGGTCACTTATTTGTAGTAACCTGCTCCCACATAAAAATTGTCATCAACCTTCAGAATATAGCTGGATTTTGGTG
>JAOZRQ010000740.1 GCA_029940115.1 Desulfobacterales bacterium | reverse complement strand
GAGTTTGTGAGTTTAAGGAGTTTGTGAGTTTAAGGAGTTTGTGAGTTTAAGGAGTTTGTGAGTTTAATGAGTTTGTGAGTTGTTTCCGTAGGGTTCGGGTTTGATTGTTGCCGTCATGTTGATGGTTGCCTTTTTTTGCGTTGATTGTCGGATGAGGGTGAGACTTTTGTCCGGCTTTTTGGCAGACAACTTTTTGTCCCTCTCTTGTCTGAGCTGTCCATCCATTGTCCGTCAGGCGTTTGTGAGAGCTCAACAAAAGGAGTGCAAGAAGGGGGGTCTCATTGCCCTTCAACCTCCACAATTTGAAGCTCTCATTGCCTTTCGACCTCAATGACTGAGCAACCCTTCTTGCGTCTCATTCCCTTTAATATCAGGGAAAACTTGAAATGTCAAACAAAGTGTCGCTTTCTGGAAAGAAAGTTGTTGACATTCGATATCCCCGTTCCAAGGCAGGTTGTCCCCAGACCGGCCTTCAGGATCGTAACTGTCCAGAAATCACATGTAGCCATATTCCACTTATGGCAACCTCCGCAAAAGCCTCTCCATGATGCTGTTCGTTGTTTTTCCGCGGGTGTTTATGAACACGACAAAACGATACAACCCGCCGTTTTCGCTCTCAACATAGCCGGCCCGCGTCTTCACCCCGGTGAGGCTTCCAGTCTTGAAGAACTCCCTCCCCTCATGGCGCATCAGGTGGTGGTAAGGGGCAAAGGCCTCCAGCAACTGGTGCATTTGGCTCGCGGATATCCGGTTCTCCCTGGATATTCCGGAGCCTTCGGCAATGGAGACATCTTTCAGATTCAGGACATTCCTTATGTACGCGGATGCGGCCTGAATCCCTTTTTCCAAGGTTCCGGGAGGGTCATGCGCCTTGATGCCGGATGTCACAAAGACCTGGTTTGCGATGAAGTTGTTTGAATGCTCCAGAAGCTTTGAGATGACATCCGCCATGGAAAACCGTGACACATGCCTGAAGATGAGCGTGTCCTCCTCCCGGACCGCTCCCATCCTTATGCCGCCGTTTGCCTGAATTCCCGCATTTTCCAGGAAATGGCGAAACAGATGCCCTGCATAAAGAGTGATCTCATCCTGCTCTTGGGAAAAGATGACCCTTCCCCGCCTGAGTCCGAATCGCCTGATCTTTTTCAGGGCAAAGGGGAGCATCGGCGTCTGCGGCTCCGCGCTCACATATTTCCCTTTTTTTCGCTTGAAGTAAACGGTGTTGAAGTTCACGCACAAAGCCCCGTTGGGCGCGTCATAAGGGTTCAGGGAGGTGGTCACCCCGGGGATCAGGATCGGTTCAAAATGGGAGTTGTCCAAGATGATGTCGTCAAAGGCATCCATCCTTGGCCGAAGGGTCCCGGCAATGTCGGCCATCACCTCTGAGATCAGCAAGGGATCCCCGTATCCCTTGATTTTCAGATTTGAGGCGGGATCCATGTAAAATTCGGTCACAAACCTGAAATCCGAGCCGAGATGATGCAGGGCGCCAAGGGCGGTCAGAATTTTGAGGGTGGACGCGGGAATCAGGCGCATGCCTGCATTCTTGGAAAAGAGCACGTTTCCCTCCTGATCTGCGACAAGCAGGGCGTCCCGCCTTCCGATGAGACTACCGAGATGATCCAGGTTTCCCCCGAAAAGATTTCCCGGGGTTCCGGTGTGCAACAGGCAGAAAAGAAGAAGCCATGCCATGGCATATTTGTTTTTCAGACAATCGCTCATTTTCTCTCCAAAATCAGTGGGACCGTCGAACTTCTTTCCCATACTCGGTTCGGCTTCGGCGTGAGCTCAGGAACTGTGACCGAACAAGTTCCCCATTCCCGCTCCTGCCGGATTGACAAATCCGGCAGGCGGTTCGGATTTGCCAATCCGAACCGAGCATGCTGGGGATGTTGTTTGGTCACGATTACTCAGTCGAACGATTGACAAATCCGAACCCGCCTCGGCATCAATGCCGAGGCTGACAGCGAAGGCAGCCTGAAGGAAGCTGTGTTGGATCACGATTGCCTATTTGCTCTCCAGAATCAGTGTCACGGGGCCGTCATTGATCAGGGAGACATCCATCATCGCACGGAATTGCCCCGTCTGGACCGATATCCCTTTTTTCCGGATGGCCTCAACAAAATGTTCATACAGCGCATTCGCCTCCTCAGGCCCGGCCGCGTGGGCATAGGAGGGCCGGCGTCCCTTCCGGCAATCCCCCAGCAAGGTGAACTGGGAGACCACCAGCATCTCCCCGCCGGTTTCGATCAGGGAGGTGTTCATCCGCCCCTCCTCATCCTCAAAGACCCTCAGATGGACGATCTTGTCCGCCAGATAATCGGCCGTTTTTGGGGTGTCCCCCTTGGCCACTCCGAGAAGGGTCATCAGGCCCCTGCCGATCTGGGCGATGGTCTCTCCGTCAACGGACACAGCACTTTGTTTGACCCTTTGGATCACTGCTCGCATGAATCCACTCCTTTCAGACTGTGTACAGGACAAAAAAAGAGAAACCCGGCTTTTTTCTTGCAGTTTGGGGTCGGCCATTTGGAAAAAAGCCGGGTTTGTCGCCCACTCCAACTTTTTGTCCTGTACACAGCCTTTCAGAAGATTAAGGAACTGTAACCGAACAACTTCCTCATTTCTGCCGGATTGACGAAAGAAACCCGGCTTTTTCTTGCAGTTGGGGAGTCGGCTTGCTTGGGAAAAAGCCGGGTTTCCCGCCCATTCCCGAATTTTTGTCCTGTACACAGATGCCAAAGGCAAAATTGCAAGGTGACATGTTCATGTTCACGAGCCATCCTGAATTCGTCAGAACCAGAATGGCTAAATGTCGGTTTTCCCCCGGACCGCC
>JAOZRQ010000739.1 GCA_029940115.1 Desulfobacterales bacterium | reverse complement strand
ATTTGGGACTGGTCAAATCAAAATGATTGACACTATTATCAAAACATTCTGATAATTCAGGCTATTTGATTAAGAAGTCTATCGTTTTTATTTAGCCAGTCCCATTTATTCTGGTGGCTGGATGTTGACAAATTCAAATTCCTGAAAAAACATCCTTAATATATCATGGCTTTGAAGATCATGCAAGCGGAAAGGCCAAAAAGCCGTCATTTTTTTCGCCGAATCTTGATCAGCAGGTTTTTTCTGTCATTTCTCAAGTCTTTCTGTCATTCCTGTGAAAGCAGGAATCCACTTGGGATGAAAATTCCCGTTTTCAAGGCGGTCTTCCGACCGCCATCCGACCGGGACTGTCCCGCCATGCCGAGGCTCCGGATGGGACGGATGGCCCTCATCCGGGACAGGAATGGGATCGGTCGGAAATGATCCAAAAAGCTCACCCCAGAATCCACCCATAAACCTGTGGTCAAAACCAAACATGGAAGTTGCAACTGACAACTGACACATTATGGACAAAACCATCAATTACATGGTCAATCCCGGTCCCCTGAAGGTGCTTGGCACCATGATCATGCACGGGGCCAACTATTACAGCGGGGGTCCGGTGGTCATCATCAAGCTGGATCTCGGCGAATATGATGAAGTCTTCACCGACGCCATACCGGGCTTTTATGAAAAACTGAGGAAAACCCTTCCCTCTCTTTATGAGCATCATTGCTCCCCGGGCAGAAAAGGGGGGTTCTTTGAACGGGTACAGGGGGGAACCCTCTTGGGTCATGTCACCGAGCATGTCGCGATCGAGTTGCAGACCCTCGCGGGGATGGACGTCGCCTATGGCAAGACGCGATCCACGGATGTCCAAGGGGTTTACCATGTGGTGTTCAGGCTGGTTGACGAGGTCGCGGGACTTTACGCGGGAAAGGCCGGCGTGAACCTTGTCAACGCGTTGCTGACAGACACCTCGTTTGACGCGAATGAAGTGCTGGAGAATCTGATTCAGATCCGCGAGAAGCGACTTCTGGGACCGAGCACCCAAGCCGTGACGGCTGAGGCGGACAAGCGCAAGATCCCCTTTCTTCGCCTTGATCAGTACAATCTGGTCCAGCTCGGGACCGGGAAATATCAGAAACGCATCCGGGCCACCATCACCTCAGACACCAGCTTTGTCGCGGTGGAAACCGTGGCGGACAAATATCTGACCACTCTGATGCTCCGTGACGCGGGCATCCCCACGCCTGAAACCGTCAGAGTGGCCAACCCGCAGGATGTGGCCGATTTTCAAAATCAGGTCCGCAAGCTGGTCACCATCAAACCGAGAAAGGGACATCTCGGAAAAGGGGTCACCGTGAATCCGGAACCGGAGCAGGTCCCTGCCGCGTTTGAATGGGCCAAGTCATATGATGACCGTGTCTTGGCGCAGACCTGCATCACCGGAAATGCCTATCGGATACTGGTGATTGACTACCAGTTTGTGGCCGCGGTCAAGCTGGCCCCCCCCTCAGTCACCGGAGATGGGATCCGCACCATCAGCGAGCTGATTGATGGGCTGAACAGCGATTCGAACCGGGGGGTCGGGGACATGGCAAGGATGACGCGGGTTGAGATGGATGAGATCACCCAACGGATCCTGCTGGACGCGGGCCATTCTCCTGAAAGCATATTGCCGGAAAAGAAGACCCTGACCCTGAAACAATCGGGAAGCCTTCGTCTTGGTGGCTCCGCGGTGGATGCCACCGAAGAGGTGCATGAGATGAACCGCTTTCTCGCGGAAAGGGCGAGCATGACGGTGGGGCTGAATGTCGCGGGGGTGGATATCCTCGCGCCCACGTTGAGCACGTCCATCTTGGAGAACGGGGGAGCGGTGATCGAGATCAATTCCGCGCCCGACTTCAGGATGCATCTCCGGCCTGCCGTGGGCAGAGGGAGAAACGTGGCTGGGAATTTTCTCGACATGCTCTTTCCCAAAGGGAGCAAGACCCATGTCCCCCTCTTCTCCGTAACCGGGACTCATGGCAGGGGGGACGCGGTGAGGCGGCTTGCCCGGTGTCTGAAACTATCGGGCCATGCCGCGGTGGGCATCGCCTCGGCGGAGGGGCTGCATCTCTCTGAAAGATGTCTCGCAGAAGGGGACATGACGGCCCCTGAGCAGGTGTCGCTCATCCTGAAGGACCCGGCCATAGACTGCGCGGTCCTGGAGACGCCCTGCGAGGGAATTCTACGGAGGGGGCTCGGGTATGAGCTGGCCGATTTCGGCATGGTTCTGAACGTCCATGAAAAACCCTTGGAGATTGATTACGCCAAGGAGATCGAAGATGTGGCCTACGCGAAATCTGTTGTCGCGGAGCAGGTTTACAAGGAAGGATACACCATCCTGAACGCGGACAACGATCTGGTCGCGGAGATGGCCGAGAGGGCCGGGGGGCAGGTGATCTTCTTCTCCCAAAATGATCAGAATGAGCGGTTGCTGGCCCATGTGGAAAATGGCGGCATCGGGGTCGCGAGGGACAGGCGCGACGTGGTGATCATGGATGGCCGGAAAAAAATCCGGGTGGAACTGCCGGATGAGATGATGGCAAGCCTTGAAGGAACTGAAATCCACACCTGTGAGGTCATGCTTGTGTGCATTGCCGCGCTGTATGCTTTCGGTGCCCCGATTGATGTGATCAGAGAAGGGCTGTGAAACGGCTCGGATCTGCCAATCGTTCGACTGAGCTCACGCCGAAGTCCGAGCCGAGCGAGGTAAATTCGCTGGATGCTTTTCAAAGAAAAAACAGAACCTCTTGAGGCATCCTTCATCCATCAGTTTACAGTTTTTTGAGACGAAAAAGTTTGCAGTTCC
>JAOZRQ010000738.1 GCA_029940115.1 Desulfobacterales bacterium | reverse complement strand
TCGGTCAGCAGCGGCAGTTCGGAAATTTTCCGGTCCGGGTCCGCGGCAATTCCCTCCAACAGGGTCAGAAAGTGTCCGATCATGCGGGTGATCCTGTCGTCGTCGAAGAGATCGGTGTTGTATTCAAATTCGCCGACCATCCCCTCCGATGTCTCTTCCGCATTCAGTGTCAGGTCGAACTTCGAGATATCGTGCTCCGCTTCCAGGGGTGTCAGTGTCAGCCCGGGCAGTTCGGGAAACTCCATCGGCGTGTTCTGGGCGAACATGACCTGAAACAGCGGGTGGTGGCTGAGACGCCTCTCCGGCTGCAGCTCCTCCACCAGCTGCTCGAACGGAATGTCTTGGTGCGAGTATGCATCCAGCATCATCCGCCTCACACGATCCAGAAGCCGGGTGAACGAAGGATCTCCGGACAGGTCGGTTCGCAACACGAGGGTGTTGACAAAAAAGCCGATCAGGGGCTCGGTCTCCCGGTGGTTTCGGTTGGCGACCGGTGTGCCCACAAGGATGTCCGCCTGCCCAGTGTGGCGGCAGAGCAGGGTCGAGAAGGCCGCGTGGAGGGTCATGAACAGGCTGACTCCTGAGTGCCGACTCAGCCGTCTCAGCGCCTCGGTGGTCCCCCTCTCCACTGAGAAAGTTTGGGTGCCGCCGCTGAATGTCTGCACGGGCGGGCGGGGCCGATCCGTGGGAAGCGCCAGCAACGGGGGCGCGCCTGAGAGCTGGTTTTTCCAGTACCCGAGCTGTTCCGACAGAACCTCTCCAGTGAGCCACTCCCGCTGCCACACCGCGAAGTCCGCATACTGCACCGTCAGATCCGGCAGGGGCGACGGTTTTCCTTCGGAGAAGGCCCGGTACAGTGTGGCGATCTCCCGGACGAGGATGCCGTCCGACCAGCCGTCCCTCACAATATGGTGCATGGTGGAGAGGAGGATGTGCGCCTCTCCGCCCAGCTTCAGCAGGGCCGTCCGGATCAGCGGGGCCTCCGACAGGTCGAACAGCCCTGCCGCCTCCTCCGAGGCCAGACGCCCCGCCTCCCCCTCCCGACTCTCCCCCGGCAGCCCCCGCAGGTCCGTCAGTGGCAGGGGGAGTCTCATTTGGGGGGCGATGACCTGCACCGGCAGGCCGTCCTTTGTGACGAAGGCGGTCCGCAACATCTCATGGCGTCGGACGATCTCGTTGAGGGCCGCGTCCAGGGCCGCCCAGTCGAGCGGACCTGATAGACGGAGGCCCGTCGGCTCGTTGTACGCGGGGCTTCGCCCCTCAAACTGGTCCAGAAACCAGATACGCTGCTGGGCGAATGAGAGCGGGATGTCCCTGTCCCTCGAAACCGGCCGGATCGGTTCGAGATGACGGGCCGAGACCACCTTCTCTGCCAGAAACGACAGGATCTCCCCCTTGCGTCTCCTCAACTCATCTTGGAGGTCCGGCGTCATCGTTCCCCGGGGGGCCTTGCAGCGCAGCTCGCCATCCTCAATCCAAAGCTTGACATTCATGTCGCGAAGGCCCGACATGAAGCGTCTGACAGATTTCATAGTCCAATCTCCTCATAATCATCCTCCTCTGTGGAATCAGAGGGCGTCTGTAGTTCCTGTATCATCTCCCGTGTCTCCTCAATATAATGGGCAAGTCCCGCCACGGTGGGTGCCTCAAAGAAGTCCCGGAGAGACAGGTTGACCCGGTATTCCGCCTTCAACCGCAAAATGACTTGGGTGGCCAGCAGGGAGTGCCCACCCAGCTCAAAGAAGTTGTCATGAATCCCCACCTGTTCGACTCCGAGAAGTTTCCCCCACAGATCGGTCAGGTACTGTTCGGTCCCGTTTCTCGGCTCCGCATAGAGGGTCTGCAGGTGGGGACGCGAGGAGAGGGTTCCCTGCGTTTCGGCGTCTCGGCCCTCCGGGTGTGCTCCTCCCCTGATCCACTGGGTGATTCGAGTCTCCAGATCCCCGATGGAGATCACGACTTGGTTCAGGTGGGGATGCGCCAGAATCCGCTGAAACACCTCGACCCCCTGTTCCGGTGTCATGAAAAAGTCCGAGACCGAGCTGTTCCGTGTCGCTCCTTCCGTACCTTCGGAAAACTTCCAAGAGTCCCAGTCGACACTGATCCATGAGGTGCGGTCATCGGTCCTGTGGCGGTCCTGGGCAAAGAGATCCATGAAGATGTTGGCCGCCGAATATGCGGCGAATCCGAGTCCACCCAGAACGGCGGAGAGGGAGGACATGAGAAAACAGAAGTCCGGCTCCCTGCCGCGCAGTACCCGCTCCAAGGTCATCAGGCCATTGGCCTTGGCCCGGAAGTTCGCCTCACAGTGGCTCTCCGAGATATCCTCGATCGCGCGCATCGATGCCTCCCCCATTACCCCCGCGGCCGCGTGGATCACGCCGTTGACCCTTCCGAAGACTTCCTCCGCACGGAAGAAGGCCGTCTCCATCTCATCTGGATCCGCAACGTCGGCCCGGAGAATCAGCACCTCCCCACCGGCCGCCTCAATCTCCCGGACCATCTGGATCTTCGAGCGGACCAGATCCTCCCCTTCATAAGCGTCCCACGAGTCCCTTGAGGGAAGGGGGGAGCGGCAGGTCAGAACCAGCTTGGCTTGGACGGTCCGAGCCAAATATTGGGCAAGCATGAGGGCGATCTTTCCGAGTCCCCCCGTGATCAGATAGACGCCCCTCTCCCTTAGACGTGGGGGGGCGTTGACCGCATTTAGTCTGACCGGATTGAATTCGCGCACCCAGCGCTGATGATCACGGTACGCCACGATGGTCTCCGGCATCCCGGCCGTCACCTCCGCGGTCAGATGCCCCGCAAGCCGCCGCATCCCCCGGTCCCCCGATCCGGGA
>JAOZRQ010000737.1 GCA_029940115.1 Desulfobacterales bacterium | reverse complement strand
AAAAAGGGTTTCTTTCCCCTGATTATAACGGATTTAGGGAAGGCCGTGAACTTGAACTTGAACTTGAACTTATGCTTGAACTTGAACCTCAACTTGCCTGTAAATGAATGTTCAGGTTCAGGTTCACGTTCACGGGCATGTTCGCTCCCCTAAATCCGTTATAATCAGTCTTTCCCAACCCGGCTTTTTCCCAAACGGGCCGACCCTTAACCCTTAACCCTTAACCCTATTTTCGGGGTTGTCTTTCCAATTTTGCCTCCACTTTCTCCAAGTTGACCTTGGCTTGGACAAAATCAGGAGATATTCGCAGAGCCTCCCGGAAATGGATGAGCGCCTCGTCGTTCTTCCCCTCATAGAACAGCATCACCCCCAGATTGTTGTGTGTGCCTGCATCAAGGGGATTGATGAGAAGGAACTTTCTGAGATGGGTTGTCGCGGCGGTTCTGTTTCCTTGGTTCATGAAGATCACGGCCAGCTGATGGAGGGTGTCGAGATCATTCGGTTTGGCTGCCAAGGCCTGCTGAAAGTGCTGGGCCGCCTCCTCGGTTCTTCCCTGATCCAGCAGGATGTTTGCAAGACTATAATGGGCATCCGCATAATCCGGCTCCCATGATATGGCCTGTTGAAAATGGGCAATGGCTTCTGGAATGTTTCCCATCTCCCTCAATCCTTGTGCGAGATTATAGTGCGCGGCAGTATAATCGGATCTGATGCGTATGGCTTCCCGGAAATGGGTGATGGCTTCCGATGGTCTCCCCTGTCTCACCCGGGCGATGCCCAGATTATTTTGGGACTTCCCACTTTTCGGATTGATCTCCAAGTCCCGCTCAAGATGCCGAATCGCGTCCTCAAGTTTCCCTTGTTCCAAAAGCAAATATCCCAGATTGCCATGGGCAAGGGCATAATCGGGCTGAATGCGGATCGCTTCGCGATAATAGGCAAGCGCCTCGGCATGTTTTCCCCTTTTTGCCATCTCAAAACCCAAGCCGTTGAAGCCAAAAGCACTGGATGGCATGGTCTTGACGATGTGTTCAAAGAATGTGAGGCTGTCGTGCCAATGTCGGGTTTGAAGCCATGTGACCGCCATGAGAGCCGAGAGAATCACCGTTGCAACCGTCGCAAGCAGGAGCTTTTTCTGACGCCATCGCGGCAGAAGATCGGGAACGCCCCAAGCAATGATGACAAAGATGCCGACGAACGGCACATACGCCCATCGGTCGGCCATGGCCGGCCAGAGACCCGCCTGGACCAGTCCGATGACCGGCACAAGCGTTCCGAGATACCATAACCATCCCATGCACATCCAAGGCGATCTCCTCACTGATCGAATCGCGAGCAAGGATACCCCTGCCAACAGGAGCCCGGCTCCCACCGTCTGCCAGACCGGCACCGCACCCGGGAAGGGATAGTACGCGGCCAGATTCCGGGGCCAGATCATCTTCCACAGATAAGCGATGTATGAGACCAGCGCGTTCTCAATGCGGAGCATCATGGGGACTTTGTCGTCAGTGATGAAATTGTCATAGCGTTGAAGCGATGAAGATGACAGATAGACCGATATCCCCGAAAGAAGAAACAGGGGAATCTTTTCAATGAACAGACTTGAAACGTGAGGCGTGAGGCGTGAGGCGTGAAACGTAAGGCGTGAAACGTGGGGCGTGAGGCGTGAGGCGTGAGGCGTGAGGCGTGAGGCGTGAGGCGTGAGGCGTGAAACTGGGGGGTCGGGAGTTTCGATCCCCGATACTTGTCCCCGACGTCTTTTATCAGGGAAAGGATGTCGGGGAGAAGATTTCGAGTTTCGGATTTCAATCCGTCCGAGGGGCCAGTAGTCGAGCAACAGAAGCGTGAATGGCAGGGTCACGAGCATCGGCTTGGCCAGAAGGCCCATCAGAAAGGTCAGGCATACCAGCAGGTATCTGGAAATCGCCGGGCGTTCCACATAACGCCCATATGCCAGCAACGTGAGAAACCAGAAAAACGTGCTCAGAAGGTTCTTTCGTTCAGCGATCCATGCCACAGAATCCACGTTTATGGGATGCAGGGCAAAGAGCGCGGCAACACAAGCACTCTGCCAGACGGCCCCGGTCATTCGTCTGAACGCGAGAAACAGGAGGAGGATGTTGGCGATGTGAAACAGCAGATTGGTGGTATGGTGCATGCCCGGCCTCAACCCGTACATCTCGCAGTCGAGCGCATGGGAGAGCCATGTCAGCGGATGCCAGTACGCGCCGCCTTTATCCGCGAAACTGAAGGCCCAGACGATGTTTTCCGGGGTCAGCCCGGTGTGAACATGGCGGTTTTTCACGACATAGGCACTGTCGTCAAAATTGATGAACTCATGGTCGCGCAACTGCCAGTAAACCCCAAGGGTCAGCAGGAGAAGAAGCAGGCAGACCAGAAAATCGGGCCGGACGCGTTTGCAATTTGAATTTTCTTCGGGAAGGGGCATGGTCAGTTATCCTTGATTTTGGGTCTCACACAAAGGCATGTTGTTTGTTGGATTTCAGTTGATTGAACGATCAGGTTTCGATGACGCGACGCTGTTTCAGAAACCGGGTTTCTTTGTCTTTTTCCAAAATATTCTGTTTCATCAAGTTCCCTCTTCACTTTTCTTTTAAAATATGATATGAGATATGTCAATAGATAATCAAAATTTGGGTATCCTTGACTGTAGGACGATTTTGCAAAATCGTCCCAAAAGACTTGCAAAGTCGTTTCACAAGTCAGAAAAACTGTAGGACGATTTTGCAAATCGTCCCAAAAGACTTGCAAAGCCGTTCCAAAGCCGCATTTGTCAATCCGGCGGGAGCATGTGCCTCGCTTGGCTCAGATTGGCAAATCCGA